>JADFWF010000236.1 GCA_015222965.1 Pseudomonadota bacterium
CGGCTTTTTTTGGTTACTTTTTTTAGCTGTAGAAAAAAAGTGACTCGCCCGCGGTGCGAATACCGCAATGTCTAACAAAAAGTGCCAGGTAAATATTAGAAAAGGAATCTAAAAGGCTAACCAGTAATAGTAGCCTTACGCGATAAATGCGTTTTGTTGATCCCGATGGATCGCAGGAAAAGAGCAACCAGCTCATTGCTGAGCTCATAAAGACTAAGGTCAATCAGCCTATCTTGAGGCTGTAGACATTTCTGTATCAGCACTTCCCGTACCATGCCCTGAAACATCAGGCCGGCAGTTAAGATGGTTTTTTCACGGTGGGGGACATCGTAGGGCAAGTATTCATTTAGGCCGAATTCGATGTAATCGGTGAAACTCTTCCAGCGATTTTGAAAAAATGCCAGTGTTGCCGGATTGCCTTCGAGCAGGCTGTGTAGCTCTATTTTCAAAATATCCGGATTTTTTGCTATGTTTTCGATATATACCTGGGTCATACCGGCGAGCGCGTCTTCAAAGCGTGTGCCGTGGTTGACGATGGTGTCGACATAACTCTGACGCTGGCCGGCAAATTTTTCCAGTACAGCGGCATACATCGTTTGTTTGGAGTCAAAATGCCGGTACAGGATGGCGGGGCTGACATTGACTGCGCGCGCTATCTCGTCGACGGAGACGCCGTGAAACCCTTTGTCAGCAAAAAGGCCCTGAGCGGCAGAGAGAATAGTCTCTTTGCGCTCAGGGCCTGAAAGTCGATGACTCAACTTTTGTCGTCCTTTATTGTTCTAGCAGGACTTATGCAGCTTTTTGAATCATGAAGACGAACTTGCCGTCTTCTTCGCCGCTAGATTTCAGCTCATTGCCAGTCTGCTTGCAAAAAGCTTCGAAGTCTTTTACAGAGCCGGGGTCAGTAGCAATAATTCTAAGAGTTTGACCTGCATCCAGTGCTGAAATCGCTTTTTTAGCGCGCAGGATAGGAAGTGGGCAGTTTAAACCGCTAGCATCTAGTTCTGAATCAAAATCGCTCATAATTATCTCCTCTTTAATAGAGTGTAGTTGTTAAATGTTTATTTATATAAGTAAACGTTTACTAACATATGAGAAAATCCAGCTAATGTCAAGACTGTAGGGCAGGAAAAAGCGGCAATCTTGACGTGTGTCAGCTTTTTTTCGACCAGAAATACGCTAATGCTGAGCCGCTTAGGTTATGCCATATGCTGAAAACAGCGCCAGGTAGCGCTGCAGCGGCTGAAAAGTGTTTTATTGCCAATGCTACCGCTAATCCTGAGTTTTGCATGCCGACTTCGATAGCCAGGGTGCGGCATTCCCTGGTTTTGTAACCAAGCATTCTGGCGCTGAAGTAGCCTATCAGCAGGCCGGTTGCGTTGTGTAATACCACTGCCAGCAATAATATAGTGCCAAGACGGCTAAACTGCTCAGCGTTGAGTGCGGTAATGATGGCGATAATCAAAACGATGGCGCAGACCGCTATCAGCGGCAGGTAGGTTTCAATCGTTTTAATCCTGTAAGCGTAATAGTGTTTAAGGGTTATGCCTAAGGCGACAGGAAAGATGACGATGGTTAATATAGTGCCTAGCATCCTGGCTACAGGCACGTCGATCGTGGTGTCTGCGATGAAGTAGGTGATCGCCGGTGTTAGTACTACGGCAAGGATAGTGGACAGGCTGGTCAGGCTGATCGATAGAGCGACATTGCCTTTGGCTAGATAGGTGATGACGTTAGAAGCGGTACCGCCTGGGCAGGTGCCAACCAGGATCAAACCGATGCTGAGTGCCGGATCGAGCTGTAGTATTCTGGCGATTAACAAAGCCGTGAGTGGCATCACCGTATACTGTAATAACAGACCGCTGATGATCAGCTTTGGCATGGCGAGCGCGCGTTTAAAGTCGTCGAGGTTTAAGGTTAAGCCCATGCTGAACATGATGATAGTGAGCAACGGAATAATACCGGGTTTTAGTTCAGCAAAAGGTGCTGGTACGGCGTAGGCCGCTATCGACAGAACGATTGCCCATAGTGGAAAAAGTCTTATAAATAAATCCATGCTAGCGGTGTTTAAACCTGTTAGATATCAAGGATGATCTGGTCTGATTGGATAATTAGTGGCAGTGATTGGAGTGAGTCACCGCTACAGGGGCCGGCGATGCATTCGCCCGAGTCGATCATGAACAGTGCATCGTGTGTGGCGCACTGGATGAGCGCTTTATCCATATCCAGAAACTGGTCTTGCTGCCATTCCAGCGTGGCACCGGTATGCGGACATTTATTGTAATAGGCATAAAATTCACCGTCTTTATGCACGACAAAAATCGACTGTGTTTTACGTTTTATTTTGAGCTCGAAGCTTTTGCTACCGGGGTCTTCGATGTCACTGGTTTTGCAGAGAATGTGAGTCACAACGTGTGTTAGAGTAGCAAAAAGTTTTACAAGTATATCTTAATTATAAAAACAAGAGCCATGCAGTTCAGTAACATAGAAATCATATTTATCAGCCTGTTAGTCACCATAATTATTGCATTGATCGTGTTGATCGTGCGCATGAATAATAAGTTTGATGCGCTCGAGAATAAGACTGTCGATCAGGCCAGGACAGCGCAAGGTTTGCAGGATAATTTTCAACAGACCAGAACCGCATTGCTCGAATCACAAAGTAATACACAGTCAAAAATGGAACAGCGTTTTGGTGATGTGCAGCAGGCTCTGGAAAAAAGGTTGGGTGAGATGTCACAGGTGTCGACTGAACGTTTTGGCGGTATGCAGCAGAGCATCGAAAAACGTCTGGGTGAGATGTCAAAAGACAGCATAGCAAGTTTTGCCAAATCAAATAATGATCTGCATGAGCTTTTGCAAAAACGTCTAAATGATATCAGTGGGCAGGTAGAGCAGCGACTGAACAAAGGCTTTGAGAAGACTACTGAAACATTTACCGATGTGGTTAAGCGGCTGGCGTTGATCGATGAAGCGCAAAAGCGGATCACCGAACTTTCCAGTAATGTCGTTAGCCTGCAGGAAGTATTAACCGATAAACGTTCACGCGGCGCTTTTGGCGAAGTTCAGATGGCAGGTTTGATAAGTAACATCATGCCGGAAGGTAGTTATGCGTTGCAGTATTCGCTAAGCAATGGCACCCGTGTAGACTGCATGATGTTCTTGCCGGATCCTACCGGGCATATCGC
>JADFWF010000237.1 GCA_015222965.1 Pseudomonadota bacterium
ATGGTTCCGCGACACGCTCAGGAATTTTTAGTGTTTGTTCTTTCGACAAAGGTAGCAGTGCCGTTAATTCTCGTGCAGTGGTTTTAAGTTTGCCCGGACGTGTCCGTATCTCTGAAAATGCAACGACAACATGTCCAGCAGCTCCATAAAGGCATTCAGGCTTATGAATAAGAATTTTAAAATTAAAAATAATCGAGGTTTTACTCTGATAGAGGCGTTAATTGCGTTTTTTATACTCTCTATCGGTATGCTGGGTATTGCCTCATTGCAGGCTATCTCACTCAAAGCGGGTAAAACTTCAGTGTACACCTCAGTTGCCACGATGAAAGTTGATGAAGTGCTCGAAAGTATGCGGGCAAATCCTGGTGCACTGGCGACATATATGGGCGCTGGTGCAGCAAACAATTGCTGGGATGCTGCCGTATGCACTGAGATACAGCTTGCAGAAGATGATGTGTTCCTGTGGCAGAAAAACCTGAAAGACGGACTGCCGTCTACTGCCACCGGAGTAGTGAGAGTTATCGCTGCAACAGCGCCATCTAAAATGGCCACGGTGGAGATAACCGTAAGCTGGAAAGAAAGAAATAAAACAGCAGCTGGCAGTGTTGATAAATCATTTAAAACAACAGCATATATCTGCACCGCAGTACCGTGTTAAGGGTAAAGAGTGAAGCTATGATAATGATGAATAAAAAACATTCATGCGGTTTCTCACTGGTCGAAGTGATGGTCGCGATGGTCGTCGGTCTGATCGTCATGAGCGGTGTATTTGCGCTGCATTCTGCGACGCGCAAGACGCAGGTTAAAAATGAAGAGCAGATGGATATGGTAGCGGATGCGCGTTTTGCTATCGAGATGATCGCGTTTGATCTGCGCCACGCTGGCATCTGGGGCGGCACCAGCGATTATCTGCTTATTGACTGTTACTACAATGATCCTGGCTGCAGCACGAGCTCTACCGGTGGAGAAATTCTGCCCACAGTGCTAGGAACCGATTGTGCGGCCGGCTGGTATTACGATTTAGAAAATCCCGTTGTTGGTGTTACCAGCGGTTCGGCTCAACTTTCTGCGTGTATTACAAGCCGCGAGGCTGGAACTGACATGCTGGCTGTTCGTTATGCTGATTCAAGTCCACGGACAATTCTGGAAGAGGGGCAGGTTTACGTGCGCAGCAGTAATCTTGGTGGTCGACTTTTTATAGGTGATAAGCAGCCCTTTCTGGATATCAATGATGCCAGCAGTTTGACGAATAACCATGAGGTTCATGCCTATCTGTATTATGTAGGTACATACTCAGATGTGCCGGGTGATGGTCTTCCTTCATTACGCCGTATGTCGCTGGTAAATGGCCCCAGTGTCGAAGACCAGTTGTTAATCCCCGGTGTTGTTGATTTCCAGGTGGCGTTTGGTGAAGACACGGATAATGATGCAAAGATCGACCGATATATCGATGCCAGTAAAGTCACTAAGTGGACTAAAGTTTATGCTGCCAAGATCTGGGTAGTCATGCGCACAGATGAAAAGCAGGATAGTGCTATCGATACCAGCGTGTCTTTTGATATTGATGGCATGACGACAAGTTATGGTGGTACCGGTGGCAACCGTTATTTTGTGGTCAGCTCTCTGGCTAATATTAGAAACATCAAGAGAGAGATTGATTAGGTTTATTTTTTCTGTAAAAACAGGTTTATTAAAACAGACTGTAGATAATTATTATGTGTATAGAAAATAAAAAATATCATAAACGTGGCCACGGCCGTCAGCATGGTTTTGTTTTAGTTATGGCATTAGTGTTACTGGCGGTGCTGACTTTGATCGGTGTATCGTCCATGAATAGTGCCAGTATGGAATTAAGAGCAACTGCAAATGCGCAACACCATCAGTTTGCGTTTAACGCGGTACAGTCGGTTATCGAATACGCGATATCAGCCGATGGTGCAGCACAGATAGATTATCAGATCAGTGATAAGTCTACCCCGCAGACTGTGACATATACGGCACTGGCAGATGCGTCGCCGCTCGTTGTTTCAGTTGAATATTCAGGCTGTTCTGCCGGTGACGGTTCCAGTGCTGAGGAAGGTAAAGGTTTCAGGTTCAACCACTTTGATATTCTCGCTTCCGGCGGTAATAAGTCTGGTACGGCAACATCGACGCAAGCGCAAGGCATACGTTTCCCTGCTGCTTC
>JADFWF010000238.1 GCA_015222965.1 Pseudomonadota bacterium
ACCTATGTGTTTGGCGGTTTTTCTCCGGACTTTTATGCCAGCTATCAAAATGCCTTTCCGATGGATGAGGGTTTTGCCGTACGTAAAACTTTCTACAATATCTACCACATCATTAACCACCTCAACCTGTTCGGTGGTGGATATCACGGTCAGGCGATACATATGATGGAGCAGGTGTTGTCCGAAGTTTAAACTAAATGTTTGATGTGAGAGCAAAATGACAGGCTGTTAACGGCCAACTTCTCTTTAAGGCTCAACAACAGAAGTTTGAGCATAGCAACCAGCCATTTAATAAAACGTTAATTCTGTAAAGTGTTTCTACATACCGTGTCATTTGACACAGTCAATATTATTTGAATATTTCTAAATATTTGATTTTTATCAAATATTTAGTTGGCATGATTTCTGTAATAGTCATTACACACCGGGAATGATTTTCTTACCAATTATCATTATCTTTAAACCTCAATACTAAGATGTTAACTATGAACAAATTTAAAAAAAATACACTGATACTACTGACCGCGATGTCTTTATCATCGCTGCAATCCGTCCACGCTGCCGGGCACGAGGGTCATGCAGACCATTCAGGTCATGACCATACCCGTCCAGACAGTCATGCACCGATAGGCGTCATGGGTGACCACCTGATGCGTGAAGATGAAATCATGCTGAGTTACCGTTACATGTCTATGGAGATGGATGGGAACCGCACCGGTACAGAAAGCGTAGGTACACCACTTCCCGGTTACATGGTCGGTCCGCTATCGATGGATATGGAGATGCACATGCTCGGCGCCATGTATGCGCCATCAGATAAACTTACTTTAATGCTGATGCTGCCTTACACATCTATCTCGATGGATCATCTGGTAAATATGAGTGGTGCGAACTTTACTACTGAGTCCAGCGGTATCGGTGATGTAAAACTGGGTGCGACCTATGGGTTGTTCGCAAAACCCGGATCTGATTTCCTGTTTAACTTTGTCGTGAATGCACCGACCGGTTCTATCGATGAAAGAGATAACACCACAGGGCCAAACGAAGTTCATCTGCCTTATCCAATGCAACTGGGTTCAGGCACCTGGGACTTCGCCCCGGGTCTGACCTATGTGCAGACATATGACAGCTGGTCATGGGGAGTGCAGGGTCTGTACACTTTTAGAACCGGCACCAATGACAATGGTTACACACTGGGTGACAAGCGGGATGCAACGTTATGGGCGGCAAAAAAAGTAGCGAATTCAACCAGCCTCTCATTCCGATTGAAAGCACTGGACTGGGATAATATCGACGGCACTGACAGCAAGCTGATGTTGATGCCGAGCATGGTACCGACTGCCGATCCGAACCTGCGCGGCGGCAAACGTGTTGATGCATTAATCGGTATTAACTTCGTACCGCCTGCACTGACAAGTCTACGGCTTGCTGCTGAAGCCGGAGTGCCGGTTTATCAGAAACTTGATGGTCCGCAACTGGAAACAGATCTAGTCTTCACGCTGGGTGCACAATACACGTTCTGACATAAGCAATTAATAGAGGTGCCCTTAAGAATAATGCAGGTCAGAAGGGCTTTATTTCTATAAAATGAGACTGATAAAAAATTCACCGAGATAGAGATGATAGAAACAAGCAGCCCGCTAGGTAATATTACCTGCAAAACATTTATGGAAGAGTACTGGCAAAAAAAACCACTGCTGGTGCGTCAGGCCTTTGCTGATTTTAAATCACCCATAACTGCCGAAGAACTTGCGGGTTTGGCATGTGATGAAGATGTTAATTCACGCATCGTTATGGAAAAGGGTGGCGAGCATCCCTGGTTTCCAATATTCGGCCCGATGAGTGATGAGATATATTCCAGCATGCCAGAGACCCACTGGAGCCTTGTCGTAAATGACCTGGAAAAATACCTGCCTGAACTTTCATGGATTACTGATCGGTTTCGTTTTATACCTGAATGGCGACTCGATGATCTGATGATAAGTTATGCGGCTGACCAGGGCTCCGTCGGGCCGCACATCGATCTATATGATGTATTCATATTGCAGGGACAAGGGCAACGGCGCTGGCAGATCAGTACGCAGCCAGTAACTGAAGATAACCAGGTAAAAGAAACCCCTTTAAGGATTCAAAAAGATTTTCAGGCCGAAGAAGAATGGATCGTCGAGCCTGGCGATATGCTTTATCTGCCCCCCGGTGTTTCTCATCATGGTGTCTCACTAGGTGAAAGCTTAAGTTACTCGATCGGTTTCCGCGCCACAAGTCATGCTGATCTTGTAAATGAATTTATAGGTCACATTACTCAAAACCTGTCACCACTATTAACTTATCAAGATCCTGATCAGAGAATTCAGGAGCATCCAAATGAAATAAAACAGGACGCACTGGAGCGTGTCACAGAAATATTCAAACAATACCTGCAGCCCGATCATCCGGAATTGCAACGCTGGTTTGGCCGCTATGTTAGTGACAGTAAAGCCGACGTAATAACAGAGCCAGAAAAAGCAGTGGCTTCGATCGAAGAGCTGCAGGTGCTCGCAGAGGCTGGTGTTTTAAACAGGCATCCTGCCAGT
>JADFWF010000239.1 GCA_015222965.1 Pseudomonadota bacterium
GCCATGCATCCGGTACCGGGTCTACGGCTCACCTTAATAACTCGCGATCTACACACACCCTATTCCGGCATGTTGCCAGGTTATATTGCCGGACATTACAGTTATGACGAAGCGCACATCGACCTGCGTCCATTGGCACAATTTGCACAGGCGCGTATCTATCATGCCGAAGTAAGTCACATCGATTTCGATAACAATCAGATACTGTGTGATGGTCGCCCGCCGATTCATTTTGATCTGGCTTCGATCAACATTGGCTCCAGACCAGGCACGCTGCATATACCCGGTGCGGATAGATACACATTACCGGTTAAACCTATCGACCGGTTTTTGACACAATGGGATGAACTGGTGGATACAGTTATCAACACTGCTGAACGTGACTTTCATCTTGCTATTGTCGGCGGCGGTGCCGGTGGTGTCGAAATGGCACTGGCGACTCAGTTTCGATTACACCATCTTTTAGCTAAAAATAAACGGCCAAACAAGTTTTTAAAAATTGACCTGTATTGCGACAGCGACTGTATTCTGCCGACACACAACAAACAGGTCAGAAACCGTTTTAACCGTTTTTTAACACAACGCGATATTCAGCTACATACCAATCACCGCATAGAAGAAGTTCAGCAGAACCAGCTGGTCAGCAGTGATGGCGAAAAATACCAGGCAGACGCTGTGCTCTGGGTAACCAACGCTAGCGCACCTGCATGGCTTGCTGAAACCGGGTTAGCTGTCGATGAAAAAGGTTTTATCGCGGTAAATGATTATCTTCAATCAACATCACATGAAAACATATTTGCTGCTGGTGATATCGCAGCTGTCATTAATCATCCTCGTGAAAAATCCGGCGTGTTCGCAGTTCGCCAGGGGCCACCACTGGCTCGCAATCTCGAGCGAGCCGTGCAAAACCAGCCATTAAAAAAATTCACCCCGCAAAAAAACTTTCTTGGACTCATCAGTACAGGCGATAAATATGCCATTGCTTCACGCAGTAACTGGTCGCTGGAAGGCGCCTGGTTGTGGAAAGTTAAAGACTGGATCGACCGTCGTTTCATGGACAACTTCAACGTACTGCCTGAGATGGTACACGAAGAGGCACCTGCATTTAATAAAGCGATGGCAGACAAACAGACTCTACATGAGATATCAGCTATCGCCATGCGCTGTGGCGGCTGCGGAGCAAAAGTCGGCAGCACCGTTCTGTCTCGCGTGGTAAATCGTTTACAACCGATCAGCAGAGATGATGTTGTCATCGGTCTGGCTGATCCTGATGATGCAGCGGTAACCGAAGTAGCGGCAGGCAAACTGGTGGTACAAAGTGTGGATTATTTCCGCAGCTTTATCGATGACCCATACGTCTTCGGACAGATTGCTGCCAACCATGCCCTCAGCGACATATTTGCTATGGGCGCTGAAGCACAGTCGGCAATGGCGATAGCTACTATTCCCTATGGCATCGAAAACCAGGTCGAAGATCAGTTATATCAAACCATGTCAGGTGCGCTCGAAGTATTAAATGCCAGCAATACCGCACTGGTTGGCGGTCATTCCAGTGAAGGTGCAGAACTTTCATTTGGTCTGTCCGTTACCGGTCTGGCTGATCGCGAACAGGTAATGCGCAAATCAGGTATGCAGGCAGGAGATGTTTTAATACTTACCAAGGCACTTGGCACGGGCACACTGTTTGCCGCTGACATGCGCCTTAAAGCCAAAGGCCGATGGATCGATAACGCGCTGCAAAGCATGCTGCTCTCTAATCAGGCAGCAGGTTTTTGCATGCACCGCCATGGCGCAACGGCTTGCACTGACGTTACCGGATTCGGTCTTCTGGGACACCTCGTTGAGATGACGCGTTCATCTGGAAAGAGCGTTGAACTTCATTTAAATGCACTTCCAATTCTTGATGGCGCACTTGAAATGATCGAGACTGGAATCTTCAGTTCACTGCAGGAACAGAATGTACGGCTACGGCGCGCGATTAAAGATCCCGGTAAATTAAAAGAACACAGACATTTTCCATTGTTGTTTGACCCGCAGACTTCTGGTGGATTGTTGGCGGCTATTCCTGCTGGTAATGCAGAAGCATGTTTGACCGAGCTAAAGGAACTAGATTATCCGGTAAGTGTAATCATTGGTGAAGTAACTAATGATGCTGAGAGTTTGGAAAGTGTTACTTTAAAAGCTTAAAAACTTTTTACCGCAGAGACGCGGAGGCGCAGAGAAAACAATCTAAATGTAAAAGATATTAAACAGTTAAGAAAGCTACACCATAATGTCTTTTTACTTATTTAGTCCTCTGCTCCTCCGCGTCTCTGCGGTAAATCTTTAAAACCTAAATAACACATATACAGGCAAGTATTACAAATCCATATCCTCTAATAAATCAGCCCAACCCTGTTTCTCAGCTTCACGGGTAAACAACCCTGCACGCTGCTTACATTGTTTTTCCAGCAACGACACATACCTTGGCTCAGATTCAGCTTTTAATAATAATTCACGTAAAGCACCAGTATCCTGCACTGGAAAATACCCCGCGTAATCATCACCGAGCAATCCCACGGAACCATCAATATCCGATGCAATTACCGGCAATCCAGCCACCACTGCTTCAGAGATCACGTTCGCCCCACCCTCCATCACCGATGGCAATACCATCAGATGACATGAACCATAAGCTTTCCTTACTTTCCAGTGCGGCACTTCACCAAACCAGTGATAACGCGGATTAATTTTCATTTCTTCCTGCGCATAAGCTGCCCATTTGTCGTTATGCGCTTTACCGAAATGCAACACACGAATACGACTAGTTTCCGGCAGCTCTCTTACTGCATACGCGATACGCATAGAATCTTTTTCTTCACGTAAGTGACCCGCAACACAAACATCAAAATACCTTACGGAGCGTTTTGGCTGCTTTGATAGCGGCACTGCAGACTGATGGATAACATGCACTTTGTGATGAGAATCTTCTGGCAACACTTTTGTCGCCAGCCGATGCAGGGTTACCAGTCTATCGGCACTTTGAATCGACGCCAGTGTCGGCTCAGGATGAGTTATCATAAACCGATACAGATCCGTACCCGTCATAGCCAGTACCAGTGGCAAATCAGGATACTGCTGTTTAAATGCTGCAATGGATTCAGCACTGCGCCATGCATGCAAAGCGATCATCAGATCATAGGCTGTACCATCCCAGTCGACACTGAGACTAACTTTATGCCCTAGCTGTCGTAAAAAACCAGCCCAACGATTTGCTGTCGCACGATTTCCATTTAGTGATTTAGCCGCCGCGGGTGTTATTATTCCTATGTGCATCACGTTATACTATACGAAAAGTCAGCCCTCTAAAACATGTCAGACAAAAGCCCTAGCGAACAGACCATTGCATCACTGATTGCAGACTTAATTGCAGACCTGAAAGATGCACGACAACGCACACTGGA
>JADFWF010000240.1 GCA_015222965.1 Pseudomonadota bacterium
GTATGCATTGATCCCATGACGGTACGATTTCTTAATTGTGTGAAACCTAAATCCAGCGGTTTCATCAAAAAGCTGAAGTATGATTTATTGTTGGCAGTTTCTTTCGAATTCATAGATTAAGTATAAAACAGACTCTAAAAACCTGCCTTTTTGTCGGATTTTAAAATTATTCTAACCAGTTAGCATCAAACATGTTGTATTGATCATGATTCGGCGTTATTTTTTACTATACTGACTTTTTAAAAAGAAGTATGTAATAAGCGCAAAATACTATGATCCGATTGTTTTTAACATTGCAGCCAGGAGCGTATTTTTTTCTGGCCCTGCTTCTGATCTCCGCAACATCTCACGCGGATGCTTATCTAAGCCCGGATTCCATCGATGGCAGTACAAAAATCAATTCAGAAGCATTGATACAGCTTGCTCGTGATCATGACGACCTGGTCATTATCGACTCACGGATCCAATCTGACAGACGTCAGGGTTATATAACCGGTTCGATCAGCCTACCCGACACAGAAACCGACTGCGCTTCGCTATTTCCTGTTATCGATAAAAAAAATACTACCACCGTTTTTTATTGCAATGGACCTAAATGCCGACGCAGCGATCGCGCGGTCGTCATAGCCAGAGACTGTGGTTACACCAACCTCTACTGGTTCAGAGGCGGCTTTGAAGAATGGAAGGATAAAAACTACCTGATTAGTAAGTAATAGATATGCAATTACGTTTTTCTCTCGCCGACAAGATCAGCATGACCATCGTTGTTGTCGGTGTTTTTGGTATCATGCTGGTATATTACATCAGCGACTCATACCGGCAGTTCGCCTATCAGCACCATGCTCAGGCGATCCAGCAGCTCGCTTATCTCGAAGCTGACGATCTGATCAAGGAACTGAAAACAAACTCGCTCGATCTCGCACTGGCTATCGAAAATGAAAAGGAATTCAGACACGACTTCAAGTATAAATACCGTGATGACCTGACCCAGCAACTCGACAACCAGTTCTATCAGTACTTTGTTACCGCCGGCGTTATCAAACTTTTAAAACTGTACGTATTAGATACTGACTTCACACTCATAAGCACCTCGACAGAAGGCGTCGAAACAGACGGTGATGGTGAATTAATCTGCCCGCAACTGAGCCGGTTAGCACTAAAGCGACTCGGCTCTGAAAAACTGCAAACACTGTCTCGCTCATGCATCTTTAACGGTTACCCTGTTTTTGCCGTCATCGTACCCTTCGGCGGCTTAAACCCCAAGGGATACATCCAGGTTATTACCGACCTTGCATACAACCTGCAGGAGATCGATCAGTCACTGGCAATGCCGATACAGATAAATCTGCTCGATCACCGCACAGTGTACCAGTCGAAAAACTGGGAACTGAGGAAAAGTGATAAGAATTATCTTGATGTCTATCTGCCTATAAATGATGAGAACGAAAAAGTCATTTTATCTATCTCACTTAAATCAGACATGACCGGATTTAACAAAGAGATAAATCAGCATCGAAACTGGGTTATGGCACTTGCATTTATTACCACAGCGTTAACGGTATTTATCGTATTATATATTTTGCAGCGCTCTGCGGTGCCTCATCTTGCCAAGATTCATAATGTACTGGAAAAGATACATACACATTCCCATGCATACGCTGACAATAAAAATAATCGTTTTTTATTTGAGCAATTACTCGAGCAGATAATATATCTCAGGCAACAATCTAAAACATGTTTTGCGATCATGCTCCTTGATCTGACCCACTTCAAAAATGTTAACAGCGAATTTGGCAAAAGCGTTGGCGACAAGCTCCTGGTAGAAGTTGAACGACGCTTGAGTTTAATCTTAAGAGATTCTGATCTGATCTCGTGGGTCGGTACTGATACTCCCGGACATAAGTTACTGCCTTCAGATACTGAAACAAAGTATCGCGCGACCATCGCAAGATTGGGTGGCGATGAGTTTGGTTTGCTGCTGCCATCAGCTGAAACAAAAGAACAGGCGATAAAGGTGGCACAGCGTATCGTAGAGACGCTCAACAAACCGTTCAAAATAGACGATTTTAATATCGATATCGAGTGCAAGACCGGTATCAGCATCTTTCCCATTCACGGCACCGACGAAAAAACATTAATCCGAAATGCTGACAAGGCCATGCATCGGGCGAAAACAGAAAAACTGACCGTTTCTGTGTTTAAGCCGGAATAACTCCGGGTACAATGGTTGTTTCCGGCATTAGCCTTCGCTATAGTACATATTTTACCCTCGACACCAGACGCACATGTATAACGAGTATTTCGGATTTAAAGAGGCGCCCTTTTCTATCGCGCCCGATCCACGTTATTTATATATGACAGCACAGCACCGTGAGGCGCTGGCACATCTTGTCTACGGCCTGAACAGTGAAGGCGGCTGCATCCTGCTCACCGGCGAGGTAGGTACTGGTAAAACTACTATCTGCCGATGCCTGCTCGAACAGATACCTGATCAGGCAAATGTTGCTCTGGTACTCAACCCCAAGGTCAGTGAGATTGAGCTGCTGGAAACTATCTGTGATGAGCTAAACATCAGCTACCCTGATCAGGACAATAGCGTCAAAACATATACCGACAGAATCTATCAGTTCTTGATCGAGAGCAACCGGAAAAATGATAAAACCGTCCTCATCATCGACGAAGCACAAAACCTGAGCAGCAAGGTATTAGAACAGCTGCGTTTGTTAACAAACCTGGAAACCAATCAACGCAAGCTGTTGCAGATCATCATCCTCGGTCAACCGGAATTACTGGACATACTTGCACGCACTGAGATGCGTCAACTGGCACAACGTATAACCGCGCGCTTTCATCTGCAGCCGTTAACTGGAAATGAAGTGAAAGCCTATGTCAGCCACCGCCTCGCCGTTGCCGGACAAAACATTCAGCTCTTTCCAGAAAACAGTATAAAGCTGTTATACAAGCTGAGTGATGGTGTGCCTCGACTGATCAACATATTATGTGATCGAGCCCTGTTAGGCGCGTATGTAGAAAGCCAGTATGCCGTGCACCCGCCTATAATAAAGAAAGCCGCCAATGAAGTTTTTGGCGAACTCAAAAACGTTGAAAAACAGCATAAAAACAGACAGTGGTTATACCCGATAGCCGCTTTATCCGGCATCACTGTTTTTGCTATCGCTCTGTTTCTGTATCTGACACTGGCGCCGGTAAATGACATCAGTAATGATATCAACTCAAACGAGCAACTGGCTGAGATACAAAATCAGGAACTGCCCGTTACGATAGATGAATCGAGTAGCAACGACCTTCTATCATCTGCATCGGATCTTGCAGAGGACCCTGCGGAAGACGATCTCGCCCTGGATGAAACTCAGGACACCGGGAACAGCCCGGCAGAAGCAGTACCTGATCTCACCACTGAAAACATAACCGAGGCTGACACTGAAGTCGTTTACGACAATATCGAAACAATATTAAACGACAAAAAAAGTGATCAAATATCTGCTTACCAGGCCTTATTCAGAGCATGGGATAAAAACTATAATAATAAAATCATTACCACCGCATGCAAACAGGCAAAAGAGTTTTCATTGCGCTGCCTGCACAAGCAGGGAAATCTAAACAGCCTTAAAGCACATAACCGTCCCGCCGTTTTAGCACTGATAAATTCCCAGGGTGATATGCGTTATATCACGATCACATCGATACAAGATGATCTGGCTACCGTTTTTTCGAACAATATCGAACACACCATCAAGCTGGGCGATCTTGATCAGCACTGGTATGGCCAGTTCATTCTGCTATGGCGGAAACCGGATAATTACTCATCAGCTATCACCCCCGGTGATAGTGGCAACATTGTTAACTGGTTAAATAACCAGTTCGTTGACGAGCAATTCGCAAACACCAATAACGCTTACGATGAAACCCTGGTAGAAAAAGTTAAAACGTTCCAGTCTCAACATGGACTGGCCGCTGACGGCATCGTCGGACCGGTCACTATCATTCATCTGAACACTAAATCCGGTCTCAGCGTACCGACACTTAGAATACAAAGCTAATATGTCTTATATACTTGATGCTCTAAAAAAATCTGAACAGGAACGTGGTCACGGCAATATCCCTGATGTTCAAACAGTGCATTCATCCAGCCTTAATTACCGCAGTGAAAAAAAAGCTTATTGGCCTTATTTTCTCATCGTAGCTGTTCTGTTAAACCTGCTGGCAATTGTCTACTTCATCTTTAACAGGGAAAACCCGCCACAAATCGAAGCTGAAACAGCACTGTCAACTGAAACAGCTGATGCAGTAAACACGACCAGTATCACTGCAGATGCAACCGTCGCCCCTGAGATTTCTGCAGCGGCCATCATCGAAGATAACAAAAATGCAGCGAGCGAAGAGGTAATCGTTCAACCCGCCACACCAAGCGTTGACAAGAAAACTCAAATACCGATCAAAAAAACCGAAGTAGAAAATACTGACACGGGCAGTCAGACAAGCAGCGGGCTAACAGACGTCATCGAATTCCACGAATTACCTGAGTCGATAAAACAGGAACTGCCTGCGATCATCGTCTCTGCACATATCTACTCAACTAACCCTGCCCAACGCAGTATCGTTATCAACAATAACTTCATGGAAGAAGGTGATTATGTTTTAGATGGCCTTATCCTATATGAGATCACACCAAACGGGGCAATCTTCGCCTACCAGGGCACATTGTTTAACTACGGCGTTGTCTCTGGCTGGCAGTAATGTAAGCAATACCGCCATGAGCTAACATTCATGCTTAGCTTTTGTTTTTTCTTTTGACCTTCCCTCACCTTAGCCTCAATAGGCACCCCTGTGCCTTTTACAGGGGCGCCAGGCGTAGTGACGGCCTTTTTTGGGTACTTTTTTTGGCTGTAGAAAAAAAGCCAAAAAGAATTATTATGGCGCCCGTGGTGCGAGAACCGCAATGCCCAACGAATTTACCACTGTAAATATTGCTCAACTAGAACGAGCGCATTTACAAAAGTTAAACCGATATCGCGGATTGAAGTTCCGCTCCTACAAAAAACTTTAAGGTCAACTAAGACTCATCAGCAGCCATTTGTCTGATACTATTTAACAAATATCAGAACTCACAGGGTGAAAATAGATGCATCTCTTTATCCGTCACGGGGTGTTCAAATAATAGATTATCTGCATGCAGCAACATCCTGGGCTGTTTGATTTCATCATTGCCGTATAGACCGTCACCGATAACAGGAAAACCCATCGCTGCACAATGGACACGTAACTGATGCGTGCGGCCAGTAACAGGCTTCAATAGCAACCTGACCGATTCGCTACCCCGTTCTAAAACCTGCCAGTAGGTTACCGCTGATTTACCATGCTCGTAATCAACTATCTGCACCGGCCGGTTATCGATATCACAGCGCATCGGAAACTTTATGACGCCCTCATCTTCATCAAACCACTGTTTGACCACGGCGATATATTGTTTATGAATTTTTCTATCATGAAATATCCGGCTCAACGCACGCTGCATCTCTTTACCGATAGCAAACAGCATGATACCGGAGGTATAACAGTCCAGCCGATGCACGACCTTGGCCTCAGGAATTACCTGTTCGAGCCTGGCGATCATACAGTCCTTTTTATCAGGCCCTAAACCGGGAACCGATAATAAAGCCTGCGGTTTATTCACGGCAACAATGTATTCATCCTGATAAATAATTTCAATCGTCATATTTAAAACTATAAAAAAAAATGGCCGGTTTTTACCGGCCTTGCAAATCTATAAAGGGGTATTCTACTACAACTCGGCGATGACCTGTTTTGCATCTGCCACTAGAGGATGTTTCGGATTATCATCAACGAAAGTCTGCAGTGTCTTTTTACTTGACGCAATATCTCCCAGACCTCCCTGACTGATACCCAGTGCAAACTGCGCGTTAGGTTTTAAATCACTTTCTTCATATTCTTCCAGAAAAGTATTTAATTCAGTAACTGCTTTTTTCAGGTCACCGTCTTCGGCATATTGCTGCGCCTCGGTGTAACGGGTCAACTCTGAAATATAGTCCGGGTTATCTGTCTGATCGCCTTTCCAGTATGGCTCTATCAAAGAGGTCGTGGTCTCCGCACCACGGATGCCCATCGTTGCTACCGAACGATCACGTGTCTTATTGGTTTTTAACTGAGGATTCAGTGCTCTTAACCGTCCCCAGACTTTATACAACAAACCCTTAAAACTGCTCTTGCTTTCCGTTTTAACGACGACTATGTTGGCACCTTCTTTTTCATCCTCTGCAGAAAAAGCGGTGCTCGAAACCGTAAATAAAAACAATAATATTAAACTTAAATTTTTCATCATGCTTACCTCGAACAACTCTTATGACGCTATTGTATTAATTAAACACATTTATGCCATGAAACATGTCACATTTCCGTATCATTCTCATGGCGCAAACCCTGCTAACTGTGACAGGGTCTACATATTTGACAGCACCGGCATTATTTACTCAGCAATTTGATATAGCCGGAATATTTACTTTTCACTGTCTCATCGATCATATCTGCTTCTTCATATTTGCTGCTGGCTAATTGCAGATTACCTAACTGATAGTTAGCCATCGAAATATTCATTTTTATACCAGCATCATTCGCTGAGAGTTTTTCCGCATAGCTATAATCTTCTATCGCACGTTCATAATCTTTTTGTGTGAAATAGATATTTCCGCGATTATTAAAAACTGAACTGTTATCGGCATCGATCGAAAGGATGTCATCAAACTCATGATTTGCCGCATCAAACAGACCATATTTGGCATAGATGATAGCGACCTGAAGACGTGCTCTTATATTATCTGAATCCATACTGACCAGCGCACGATAGGGTTTGACCAGACGATCGAGACTCTTCTCAAGCAAGAGGGTTGTTTCACGCTGCACCAGTGGTTCGACACGTTGTTTTTCCGGCAGCTTCACCGTGTATACCGCAGGTTTCAGCGTTACCGGTTTGAAGCTGTTCCATGCTGTATTTAATACCACGACCTGCAACTTATCTTCTTTGCTATATTTATGGTATTTACGCGCACCCTCAGCCCAGGCTTCGGCAAAACTTTGACCGATCATGGTCGCCTCTACTGGAATCCAGACCTTGCCGTCACGTATCACCAGCAGATCATCATCCAGACTGATAAGGTGGCGCTCATTCTCTGCCAGGCCGGTATTAAACATCATAAGAAGGTGACCCGGCACATCGAGGATAGCCGTTTCTATACCAAGATTTTCCAGACTGGCACTGAGCAAAACTGACAGATCATCACAGTCACCACTTTTCAGTTTTAGTGTCTCTCGGGAAAACTGGACATAGTCGACAGTGGATTCAGTAAGCTCTGAATAAGGGCTGTTAGGATCAACCACATAATTGATGCCGTGGGCACCAAATATATCAAACAGGGTCATCGCGGTCAGCAGGCTGCGGTCAACCGCATCTGCTTTGGGTTTGTTTTCATTGATCGACTGTCGTACAAAATCACGCAACAGGTCATCTTTTGGCGTAACAAAGGCACCGACCATATTTAGATCTTTCCAGACGATGGCATTTTTACCGTAGATAGTCATCGGTTTTGTTATGCGGATAGCATCATCTTTATTGTTAGTGGCAAAATTGACGGCTACTTCAACCTGCACCCCTGTGTCCTCATCGATCTCCAGAATACGATTATTAAAAATGGCATTCAGTTCCAGCTCTTCTGTGCTGTTGGCTTTTAGCAACGGGATATCCAGCGTGAAAGGGAAATCCATATAATCTTTGATGCTGAAGCGCAACTTCAGATTGACATAATCTTTATCGCTGCCATTTTTAATACTGACTTTGCCGATCGGTCTGTCGACATATTGTTTATAAGCCGCTGAGAACACCTGTTCGAGCTGTAAATTTTTGATGATGACTTTTGGCGCATTCTTTTCAAATTCGATAGCACGTTTCTGCTCCGCGTA
>JADFWF010000241.1 GCA_015222965.1 Pseudomonadota bacterium
ACACAAAACGATCTCGACAATGGACGCCTAATTTGTCTTATTGGCGTTTCTGTTTTGAAACCTGCGGAGTTTGTCGTATTCAGGATAGGACAGAAAACTGCAGATGTCCGCACTTAACAACCAGGGTTAATAACCAGGAGACAAGATCAATGGCAAATCGTGAAACGCCTTATGGCGCATTTAATTTTCTTGTTAATTTCGGCGCTGCAAATGCACCGGATTCGGTATTGGGTGGTTTTTCAGATGTATCCGGTATTGGCACTGAAATCAACATAGCCGAGTATCGCAACGGAAATGAAAAAGAGAACCATGTACGAAAAATACCGGGTACTCATAAAGTGTCGGATATCACTTTAAAACGAGGAATCGTAAGTTCAAAAGATTTCTGGGACTGGATCGTAGAAGTACAAAGAGAAGGTCCGCTTAAACAACGTGATGTGTCTATCACCTTGCGTGATGAAGCGGGGCAGACGGTGCAAACGTGGGTCTTACGGCGTGTGGTTCCCAGTAAATATACCGGGCCTACACTGGCAGCAAAAGGCGGAGGTGATGTTGCGATGGAAGAACTGGTGCTCGCAGCAGAAGCTATGGAGCTTAATGTGGCTTAGGAATCTGGGTGAAAGAAGATGCAAGGCTTAAGCTTTAAGGTACAGAAACCGATCAGTTCCGGCTCTCCTAATCGAATGGATATCGCCTGTTTTGTCGGTCTGGTGGATGTACGCAAAGATGCGGTTCGAGATGATGTGAACCACTGGTTGTATGAGCAATCGTGGTTAAATCCTGAGCAGGATTATAAGGCACCTTATCTTCGAACGGCGACCTACCATCGAGATTCAGCGAATGAATTACTCGATGTACCGGTTCCGATTGAAAGCTGGGAACGATTTAACCAGTTATATGCCTGGCAGCAGCGCAAAGTGGGTGAGAACCTGGTTGCAGCCTGTTATTTAGGCATGGCGGTACGTTCATTTTTTGCCCAGGGCGGGCGCAAATGTTACGTCGTGCGGGTGGCTAATCCTTTGCCTTTTATGACTGAAGAAACTGAACGCTCTGCGTTGATAAAAAAACTGGTGCCGGGGTTTCCTTCTGCTGTAAGTAGTATTCCATCTGATCGTACAAGCTGGTCTGGAGTGGGTCATCTCCTGGGGTTGCCTGATGTCAGCATGTTATGTTTGCCTGATTTACCGGACCTGGTTCATGCTGAGCCAGCTGAAGTCGATAGTCAAATTGTGAAAGTAGATGAGTCACCTGAGCAATTTGTTAAATGTTCTGATCCAGTCGCGCGCCCCCTGCCAGACAGTTTCCTGGAAACGCTGCCAGCCCCTACAAGTGATGATAATGGCTATCAACTGTGGTGTGATGTTATCCACGAAATAGCCAGTTTTATTTCCGTGTACAGAAGGGATGTACAGTTGATTGCAAGTTTACCTTTGCCTGATAAATCCAGCACAACGTCCAGCAGTCTGCAGCAAATAATGCATCAGCAGTCCTGGTTCAACGGTACACTTGATAATGATAAAAGCATCGCCAGTGCATTTGTGCAGTTATGTTATCCATGGCTCAAAACGGCAGGTTCAACTTTACTACCGCAAACACTCGAACCCCCTGATGGCAGTTTGTGCGGAATGCTTGCCAGAAATGCATTAACACGGGGTGCTTATCGCAGTGTCACGGGTATGAATCAAATCGATATACAAGCATTGTTTCCAGCCTTAAGTCAGGAAAATATTTATTCGAACAATGTAAGGACAAACACGGGTGAATTAACGGCTACGCCGTTAATAGATCGTATAACACTGTTTGGTATTACGCTGGATGGTATCAGCGTGTTGTCAGATGTAACCACCAGCAATTCAATCAGTTATCGGCCGGCAAATATAAACCGAATTTTCTCCATGATGATACGCGTCGCCAGACTGGCCGGTGAAGAGTACGTGTTTGAAAACAATGGTGACATCTTATGGGCAAAAATCAGTCAACACTTAAACGGCGTATTGCGTGTTTTATTTGAGCTGGGTGCGTTGCGTGGCAAGCAGGCTGAAGAGGCCTATTTTGTACGTTGTGATAGAAGCACTATGACCCAGCAGGATATTGATTCGGGTCGGGTTATTGCACAGATCCAGTTTGCACCGGCAGCCTCAATTGAATCCATCGATGTTTTGCTGACGATGAATAAGGGCGGGTCGGTTTCACTTGATGTTATTGGGCTGGAACAGGCGGTCGCATGAGTAATGTAAATGAAAATTTATTGCCTCCGATGCATGTGTTTCGTTTTCAGGTGGATTTTACGGAGCAGCTTCTTGGGCAGGAAGAAAAAGCCTCTGATGTGGTGGTCTGCAGTGGTGCATTTTCTGAATGTTCAGGTCTGGAAGCGACTATGGAGCCCAGGGTGATCAAGGAAGGTGGACGCAACTGGGGTGTGATACAACGTACTGGCAAGACCACCTTCGCAACCCTGGTTTTGAAACGCGGCATGACAACAACGCGTGACCTGTGGACATGGTATGAATTTGTCGGCACCGGAAAATATGCACATCGGCTTAATGTCATCATCACTGTGTTCGATACGGCAGGCAATGCAGTGTTGGCATGGAAGCTGGCTCAGGCCATGCCAATCAAGTTTAAAGCGGCAGATTTGAATGGCAAAGGCACCGATGTAGCGATAGAGGAATTACACCTTGCGCATGAAGGCTTAAGTTTGTTGAAGCAACAGGAAATGGCTGCAACATTAACTACCTGAGATAAAAAATGAAAAGCATGAAATATTCGAAACATCATAAATATTCAAAACTAAAGGATAAATCAGCCGGAAATTAACCATGCCAAACCCAGAAAACATAGAACGTGCATTCTTTCAGGTTGATGGTTCAACAGATAAGGTTGAAGTGCATTTCAACCCGGAAACCTTGCAGTACACCATTACCAATAACCTGCAGAACCAGGGAGGTGGCAATGCAACCAAACAATATGTCAGTGACAGCACCGGCAAACTGACCATGGACCTGATATTTGATAACACCTCCAGTGGTGAAGATATACGCATGAAATCAAGCAAAATTGCAAAACTCATGGAGCCAGTTGGTGCTGAATCTGAAAAAGCCCCACCAGTTGTAAATTTTGAATGGGGTTTATACAAATTTAAAGGCATGCTGGAATCCTATAAGGAAACCATTGATTATTTCTCATCTGACGGCGTACCTCTCAGATCATCAATCAATATAACCATGTCCAGCCAGGACAAAGTCTTTGATCCCAAAACGGCGGCAACGAATAACCCGACCGGGGAACCAAACAGTGCGGTACCTGCTACCCCGGGAGAAGGCAAAGGCGCTACTGAACTGGCGACCAAAGCAGGTAATCCTGGCGCGGCTAAAGCGATTGCCAGTAGTAATGGCATGGAGAGTATGCGTTTTTCCCAGGGCGGCTCAGTCGAACTGGATAGTTCGATTTCGTTAAAAGGCCCATCTGGTTTTGTTTCTGCCGGTATGGGTCTGGATGTTGGCGGTGGCCTGAGTGCAGGTATAAGTGGTGGGCTTGATCTCTCTGCCGGGATATCTGCCGGTGTCTCCGTTGGTAGCAATTTGTCGGCAGGTGTGAGTGCCAGTGCCGGGGCTTTTTCTGGGTTAAAAACCATTTCCGAAAATAGTGCATCAACCAGTCTGAAGCTGGATAAGTTTATCGATTCAGATGTATCCAGTAGTGTCGGTATAGATTCAAGTATGGTCGGACCGGGTGGCAGCGCACGATTACAGGGGGCTGCAAACTTTAAAGCAGAAGTGGGTACGGCCGGTGAATTTAAATCAGCAATCGAGTTTGATGGAGGTTAATTATGGCTGTCGTATTTGACGAAGTTATCGCGAGCGTAGAAGCACCAGCAACCGAATCGCAACAGGAACAGGCTGTTGGTGAATCTCCATCGCGTGAAGATGAAACAGAAAAGATAATAAGCCTGGTAGAAACTAAACAACGCTGGGCGCGTCGTCTGTTGGCAGAGTAATGAATAATTCAGTCGATAATAATTTTGTAGACAGCATATTAACGGGGTGTCTTGAATACAGGATGTGCTTTTCACCTGGCTCACAGATAAAAGGGTATCAAGATGACTGAAGCCGCAGTCAGCCAATTGCAGGTATACAGTTCACGGCCAACCATTCGGGTCGACGAACAGAATTTTGACCGTGCCGGTCGTTTGTTAATCGCCATGGACATGCAGGAGCAGGAAGGTGGTTTATCCGCTCTGCAACTTCGATTTAGTAATGTCGCCAGTGATACCGAAGGCGGTGCTGATTTTGCCTTTGAGGATGAGTCCGAGTTAAGGCTGGGTGCCAGCATCGCTGTTTATGCCGGAGACCAAAGTGCGCCACAGGAAATTTTTCGTGGCGTGATAACGGCTTTTGAAGCTGATTTCCCAGCGCGAGAAGCGCCGGAATTATTAGTGCTGGCGGAAGATGGGCTGCAAGCGGCACGCATGACACGTAGAACCAAGACTTACACAGATACCAGCCTTGCTGATGTAGCTGAACAGATCGCATCGGCTTTAAACCTGAGTCCGGTGATCTCCGGGTTTGGTGATGTGAGCTCAACCTGGGTGCAGTTAAACGAAAGCGACCTGGCTTTTTTGCGCCGAATTCTGCGTCGTTATGATGGTGATGTACAGGTCGTTACAAACGAACTGCACGTTTCGCCGCGAAAAGATGTACAGCGTGGCGAGCTGGAGCTGGAGCTATACAGCCAGTTGCAAAGCGTGAAATTTATTGCAGATTTATCGGACCAGGTATCGGAAGTAACGGTTTCCGGTTGGGATGCCATCAATGGTGAAGCCATCAGTGCGACCAGCACCGGTGCTAACAATGGACCGGGTGAGGGACGCCAGGGTTGGCAAATTCTGTCCGATACTTTAGGTGAACGCACAGAACACGTTGGTCACATTTTAGTTTCTACAGATGAAGAAGCCAGGATACTGGCTGATACGGTGTTTGATCAACGCGCCCGTCGTTTCGTTTGTGCTCACGCTGTTGCTGAAGGTAATCCGGAGCTTAGAGTAGGCACCCACGTGTCTTTAAAAGGCATCAGTCATCGCTTTGAAAATACCTATTATGTTGTGGCAGCCCGTCATAAATTTGATGTTAACAGGGGTTATCAAACGCATTTCAAAGCCGAATGTTATAGCCTGGGGCATGTGTAATGAGCGATACCTTATTACAGGATAGACTGGTCACACAAACTGCAAAAGGCAGCTATCTGGCGGAAGTGGTTTCGGTACAGGATCCTGAAAGCCTGTCCCGGGTACAGATCCGTCTGTTAAGTTTCGATCAGGTTGGCAATCAGGATGCTGAGATATGGGCACGTGTTGCCGTGCCGTTTGCCGGTGAAAACCGCGGCGCTTTTATGATTCCGGATGTGGGTGATGAAGTGCTGATTAACTTTATCAACGGTGATACGCGTTTTCCTGTTGTCATCGGTAGTTTATGGAATGGCAGTACGTCTGTGTCTGAGCAATTGGGTGGCAGCGGTGACAGTGTCGACCGCTGGAGTATAACCGGCAAGCATGGCACTCGTATAGCCATAGAAGAAGAATCAGCTGCCACTGCCAAAGTGTTAATCACCACACCGGGTGGTGTCAGCGGAGAGTTGACCGATGAGGGTGGCGGCAAGATTGAATTCAAGTCGTCCGGAACCACACTGACCATTGACCCTCAGAGTGTAACAATAAATACATCGATGAATCTTACTGTGCAGGCGACAATGGTTAAAGTGTCTGCAGGCATGGTTACCGTTGATGCGGGTATGACAAGATTCAGCGGTGTGGTGCAGGCCGATAGCATTATTACCAACTCCATTATCAGTGCATCCTACACACCGGGAGCGGGGAACATATGGTAAGCCTGACCCTCAAACATAATATTCAATGGCTGGCGCCAATGCCTATTTGGGCGAAAAACAGCAGTACGGGCATCCGGGTCACCAATGAAAGCCTGGCACCGTATCCGAGCATCTTACGTTTTGCCAGTGATACTTTTATGCAGGATATGCTTGATGTGATGGACGATAACCCTGAACGGAT
>JADFWF010000242.1 GCA_015222965.1 Pseudomonadota bacterium
CAGATGAACACAGATAAAAACATTGAAGAATTCATGTCATTGCGAGCGAAGCGCGGCAATCTTCTGTAGATAGCACGGTTGTCAGATAGAGATTGCCGTGCTTCGCTCGCAATGACCGATCACTTATTTAGCTCTTATCCGTGTTTATCTGCGTTCATCTGTGGACAGAATGCTTTTTTCTTGATGTCCGTTCCTGGCCGAAAGCTGAATCAGGCAAATCAAACCCCAAAGCCCTTACAGTAAAACAGGCCAGTAAGTTTTATAAAGCCGAAGGTGGTGCCTTACCGTATTTGTCTGGATCAATAGTTGTTGCGACATCAGAGAAATCGTTGAAATCAATAATTTTTTGCGTGTCAGCGGCAAGGTCGTCAAGTTCCAGCTTTTGATAGGACAGCAACATTATTTCGAGTGCGCGTTGTGTCCAGATGGTATTCGGGTATCTCGTTATGACGGCTTTGGCGCGCTTCGCTGAGGAAAGCCAGGACTTTCGTTCGATATAAAATTCTGCGACGAAAATTTCTTTTTCTGCCATTTGGTTACGCAGATAGACCATGCGCTGGTAGGCGTCCCCCGAATATTTGCTATCTGGGTAACGGCGCACCAGTATGGCAAAATTATTAAATGCCTGCTCTAGTACAGCGGGATCGTGCCTTGATGGTTCACGCGGGAACCAGGCATCGAGCAAGCCCTGGCCACGGTTGAAATTTATCAGACCTTTCAGATAATAAACGTAGTCCATATGCGGGTCTCGCGGATGCAGGCGCGCGAAGCGTTCTACCGCACTGGTCGCTTGATCTAGTTCTTCGAACTTGTAATATGCGTAGGCAATTTCAAGCTGTGCCTGTTTTGCATAAGGATCAAAAGGGTAACGGGCTTCCAGTGATTCCAGATGTTTGACCGCGCTTTGAAATTCAGCAGAATCGATATCTGACTGTGCTTCATCATAAAGCTCTTTAGCGGAGTAACCGGCTGTTTCGTCTTTGTCAGCACCTGCGCAGGCAGATAAACCTGCGATAAGTAATAGGAGAAAAAGGTGTCGCATCAAATAATATTAAAGTAGTTGTCGGAATCTGGAGATCTCAGACTTGCTCCGAGGCTCTCTTAGTTTAGAATGCCGTATTATAACCAAGTTCAAGCCGAGAAGGTTTATCCAGAGAAAATATGTCCGAATCACCGATAATTAAAAAGATAACAGAAGATTACGCAGGCAAGCGCTTAGATGTGACCCTGGCGGAACTTTTCCCTGAATATTCACGCAGTCGTTTAAAGATATGGATAGAGCAGGGGCAGGTGCTGGTAAATGGTCAAACGGCTAAGCCAAAATATAAGATATCCGGTGATGAAGAACTGCAACTATCTGCGCAGAGCATCGAATCGGAAGAAAACTGTGCCGCCGAAGATATCCCTATAGATATTATCTATCAGGATGAGTCGATTATCGTTATCAACAAAGCGGCGGATTTTGTGGTGCACCCGGCGGCAGGCCATTATTCAGGCACCCTGCAAAATGCGCTGTTACATTATGATGCATCACTGGCAGCTATTCCAAGAGCCGGTATCGTGCACCGGATTGATAAAGACACCACTGGTTTGATGGTGGTGGCACGTAATCTTCGTTCACATAAATACCTGGTGAATCAGATACAGAAACATGAAGTCGTCAGAGAATATCAGGCCGTTGTATTTGGCGTGATGACAGGCGGTGGTATGGTCGACCAGCCTATCGGCCGCCATCCGCGTGACCGGATAAAAATGGCGGTCAGGGAGGGTGGGCGTGATGCTGTTACCCACTATCGCCTGCTCCAACGCTTTCGTGAGCATAGTCATATAAAAGTGCAGCTGGAAACGGGGCGTACTCATCAGATCCGGGTGCATATGAGTTATCTGCGCCACCCGATCGTCGGTGATCCGGTGTATGCCGGGCGCCATCGAGTGCCTGCGGGTGCGTTGCCAGAGTTGGTGAATTATCTTCAGGGTTTCAAGCGACAGGCGCTGCATGCCTGGCGGTTGAGTCTGAAACATCCGGAAACAGGTGAAGACGTTTCGTACGAAGCGCCGTTGCCTGATGATATGCGACGGTTAATCGAATTACTGCAGCTTGATCTTGAGATGCATGAAAAATAAAGCTTCCTATCTAGCCGTCGACTGGCCGCAGACCAGTCTTAAAAAACCAGAAAATGTTCACGCCTTTACTACGCTGCGCAAAGGTGGTTTCAGTAGCGGTGACTATCAGGAATTTAACCTCGCAAGGCATGTTGGTGATGAGCTTCAGTCAGTTAGCAGCAACCGGGCAAAGTTGATTGAAGATCTGGGTTTGCCTGCTGAGCCTGTCTGGTTAGAACAGGTACACAGTAATACGGTCATCTGTGCGGATGATATAGCGGCAGAAACTATCGTTCAGGCTGATGCCAGTTTTTCCAGAAAAAAAGGGGTGGTCTGTGCGGTGATGACGGCGGATTGCCTGCCGGTATTTTTCTGCGATCAGGCCGGCGCTGAGGTGGCAGTAGCACATGCTGGCTGGCGTGGTTTACATGCTGGCATAATCAGTAATACCATAGCGGCCATGCAGACACCGGCTGATGAGATCCTTGTATGCCTTGGTCCGGCTATAGGCCCCCGGATATTTGAAGTAGGCGAGGAAGTCCTGCATGCCTTCGTTAGTAAAGATAGCCGCAACGAAACAGCTTTTGTGGCGACCACAGCAGGCCATTATCTCTGCGATATCTACCAGCTGGCTCACATCGAATTACAGTCGATTGGTATCGGGTCGGTGGCGGGTGGCGACTACTGCACATACAGTGAAACGCAGCGATTCTTTTCTTATCGCAAGCAGCAGAATACAGGGCGTATGGCGAGCTTGATCTGGCTAGATTGACGTAACAGTTAATGAAATATTCCCTAAATCCTTAAATTTATATTATCTTTATATTCATAAAGTTACCTGATAGAGCCGATAAAAAGTATATTAATTCTAATTGTTGCCCGGTGAAAACCGCCTATTCCTTATATTTATAAAATGCTGTGCTATAACTGTAATATGTCTGGATAATCTCCAGGCTCTCAATTCACATATCTGGGTTAATTGCTTCGTATATCTGAGTTTCAAATGTGCCTAAATTTTTACTTTTAAGAATAGCTAAAGGTTTTTTAATGATGGCGTTTTTTAGCCGGCCTGTTTTTAATATTTTATGTACTGCTACTTTGCTGTGCTCATATCAAGCAATGGCCAGTGATGATGAATATTTAAAAATGCTGGAAGGTGAGGCTGAAGATGTAAAGCTTGATCAAAGCGGACAACTTAAAGATAAAGAACAGATTAATCAAGATGCATCCGGAATAACAAAAACAAACTGGAAGTGGGAAGGCGATATGGAAGGTGATAATTTACCGCTGAGTCTGGCTCAAGATGAATTCGCGACAGTTCTCAAACAAAATTTTTATGGTACTTTTGTCTTTTACCGTAAATTAAATTCTGTTGATCAACAAACTGTTTATTACCATTATTCAAAAGCTTCTCCTGCTGCTCTTGATCCTATCAGACAAGATATTCTGAATCACTTAAAGAAATAGGGGAACATTATGAAAAAATCAATTGCCGGTATCATATTGGCTACGGCTGTGACAGTCTCTTTTAGCGCGTACGCGAAAGATGTCTCAGTAAAAATCACCAAAGATAAAAGTTACAGCACGGTGCATGCTGATGGTGAATTAATAAAGATTTCACGCATCCAGGATACCTCGCATGTTATCGATGGTTCTTTTTCGAAAACGTCACGTCCGTGTCCACCGTTCTGTATTAATCCGCTAAGTCTTGATGATCGTGTAAAAACAGTCGCAGAGCTGGAAGTCATTAAGTTTATGGAAACGTCTATGTATCGCGGTGACGGTGTATTGATCGATGCGCGCACGCCGAGCTGGTATAAAAAAGGCACCATTCCAGGTTCGATCAATATTCCATTTACCGTTTTTGAAAAAGATGTATCAGATATCGAACTGGCAGAAGCACTGGAAAGCCTGGGCGCAAGAGAACGTGATGATGTAAATCCTGTGATACGTATGGTCGAAAGTGTTGGTCTACTGGATGGTGACCAAAAAACAGATAAATGGGATTTTTCTAATGCAAAAGAACTGCTGCTCTGGTGTAATGGTCCGTGGTGTGGTCAGTCACCACGCGCGATACGCGGCTTGTTAGCAGCGGGTTACCCGGCTGAAAAACTTTATTATTATCGTGGCGGTATGCAGATGTGGCAATCATTGGGTCTGACAACCATCTTGCCTAAAGACACCAGTGTTGCCAGTAAATAAAATAATGTTATAGCTGATATTGAAATCAGATGAGACAAAAAAGCCGCTTTAAGCGGCTTTTTTGATGTGTGTCAATAAGGTATAAATGTCCACATTGCCTGCGTGGTAAAAGCTTGAAACAGCTGTTTATGTCCTCATATATCTATTAATTAAATTCATCTTTGGCCTGTATTCAGGTCGAAAATTAAAGAGAAAAAATTATGAGAACAGACAAATTAACAACACGTTTTCAGACCGCATTGTCTGACGCGCAGTCATTGGCGGTCGGTAGTGACAACCAGTTCATTGAAGCGGTTCATGTATTGCTGGCATTGCTGGAGCAGGATGCCAGTACCGTCAGCCAGATACTTTCCAGCAGTGGGGTAAATACTACTGGTGTTAAAGCAAGGCTACAGGAAGCGATCACGCGCCTGCCGCAGGTGCAGGGACATGGCGGTGATGTGCAGCTTTCCAATGAGGTCATACGATTATTAAATCAGACCGATAAACTGGCGCAGCAGCGTAATGATCAGTTCATTTCGAGTGAGCTGTTTCTGCTGGCGCTGATCGCTGAAAAATCATCTGCCAGTGAGATATTAAAAACTGCCGGTGCAGACAAAAACCAGATAGAGCAGGCGATCGAGAATGTGCGTGGCGGTGAAACTGTCGATGATGCCAATGCTGAAGAAAACCGTCAGGCGTTGGAAAAATATACTATTGATCTAAGTGAGCTTGCAGCTGAGGGGAAGCTGGACCCTGTCATCGGTCGTGATGAAGAAATCCGGCGTACCATCCAGGTATTGCAGCGCCGTACCAAAAATAATCCGGTGTTAATCGGTGAACCCGGCGTTGGTAAAACGGCCATCATCGAAGGTTTGGCGCAACGCATTTTAAACGGTGAAGTACCTGAGGGCCTGAAGAAAAAACGTATCTTGTCACTTGATATGGGTGCCTTGATCGCCGGTGCAAAATTCCGGGGTGAATTTGAAGAACGCCTGAAAGCAGTATTGAAAGACCTTTCGCATCAGGAAGGTCAGATAATCCTGTTCATCGATGAGTTGCACACCATGGTTGGTGCGGGTAAGGGCGAAGGTGCCATGGACGCCGGTAATATGTTGAAACCAGCATTAGCACGCGGTGAATTACACTGTGTGGGTGCGACCACTTTAGATGAGTACCGTCAGTACATCGAAAAAGATGCCGCTCTTGAGCGCCGTTTTCAGAAAGTACAGGTCGATGAGCCCAGTGTAGAGGATACGGTAGCGATCTTGCGTGGTCTGAAAGAGCGCTATGAAATTCATCATGGTGTAGAGATTACTGACCCGGCGATCGTCGCTGCAGCAACGCTGTCGCATCGTTACATCAGTGGCCGCCAGCTGCCGGATAAAGCAATCGATCTGATCGACGAGGCAGCAAGTCGCATCCGTATGGAACTCGACTCCAAACCGGAAGTGATGGATCGGCTCGACCGTCGTATCGTGCAGCTGAAAATCGAACGTGAAGCACTGAAAAAGGATAAAGATAAAGCGACTAAACAACGCCTGGAAAACCTTGAGCAGGAGCTTAAGAGTCTCGAAAAAGAGTACAGTGATTATGAAGAACAATGGACCGCAGAGAAACTGCTGGTTCAGGGATCGTCAAACTTAAAAGAAGAGCTGGAAACGGCCAGGCTGGATCTGGAAGCGGCGCATCGTGCCGGTGATTTGGCGCGTATGTCTGAGTTGCAGTACGGTTTGATCCCGGAGCTCGAATCACAGATATCACAGGTGGCTGAAGCCGAGCTGTCACGCGACCACAAATCACAGCTGTTACGTAATAAAGTGGACAGTGATGAGGTGGCTGAAATCGTCGCCCGATGGACGGGAATTCCGGTCAGTAAGATGCTCGAAGGTGAGCAGGACAAGTTGTTGCGAATGGAACAGGAGATCGGTGCGCAGGTTATCGGCCAGCAGGAAGCCGTCACTGCGGTTGCCAATGCTATTCGCCGTTCACGAGCAGGTCTGTCAGACCCCAGCAAGCCAAATGGTTCTTTCATGTTCTTTGGCCCTACCGGCGTCGGTAAAACTGAGCTGACAAAAGCGTTAGCCAAATTCATGTTCGATACCGAGGATGCCATGGTGCGTCTCGATATGTCTGAATACATGGAAAAACATTCGGTATCAAGATTGATCGGTGCACCTCCCGGTTATGTTGGCTATGAAGAAGGCGGTCACCTGACGGAAGCGGTAAGACGTAAACCTTACTCCGTTATCCTGCTGGACGAAATTGAAAAAGCGCATCCTGACGTATTTAATATCTTGCTACAGGTGCTGGATGATGGCCGTCTGACAGACAGCCAGGGTCGTACGGTTGATTTCAGAAACACGGTGATCATCATGACATCCAATCTGGGTTCGCAACAGATACAGGAAATGTCGGCTAATAATGATTATGAGGGTTTGAAGCAGGTGGTGATGGAAATCGTGTCCCAGCATTTTAGACCTGAATTTATTAACCGTGTCGATGAAACAGTGGTGTTCCATCCATTAGCAAAAGATCAGATCCGTGATATCGCGAAGATTCAGCTGCAACATCTGGCTGCGCGTTTACACGAGCAGGATTTCACCATGGAGATTTCGGATGAAGCGATCGATGTTCTGGGTGATGCGGGTTTTGATCCGGTGTACGGCGCACGGCCATTGAAACGAGCTATCCAGCAGTATCTGGAAAATCCGTTAGCGCAGATGATACTTAAGGGTGAATACATGCCGGGTGACGTCATCAGTATTGCCGCAGCTGATTCCGAACTGGTGTTTGAGCCAGCCGAGCGTGCTCAGCTGGCTAGTTAGATATTTAAAAACATTTCACCACAGAGGCGCGGAGGGTGCAGGGTTTTACTTTGTGTCTCCGTGGTGAATATTGTTTTTTGATACTACAGAGAATGCCGCTGCCCTGACATCTTTAACTCTTTAACACCTTCGTCGATATGTACAGGTTTGCTTACGTAAAACCCCTGTGCATAATTGATACCGATCTCTTTCAGCTGATTCAAGGTAAACACATTCTCCACATGTTTGGCGATGGTTTCTATATTCATAACTTTTCCGATCTGATTGATCGCAGCGACCATCGCTTTGTCAGCGGTGTTGTGTGAGATGTTTTTGATGATGTCGCCATCTATCTTCAGATAATCGACAGGTAGATTTTTTAAAGATGAAAAAGAAGAGATGCCTGC
>JADFWF010000032.1 GCA_015222965.1 Pseudomonadota bacterium
ACGGCACCGGTTTCACTTTCCATATATCCCTGGCATATTCATTCATGGATCGATCTGAGGAGAATTTTCCAATTCGTAACCGTCTTCACTTATTTCAGTTTTAAGCTCTAACCTAAATGCAATCTTCAGCACGTACGGGATTGGAGATAACAACCAACATTCTTACCTTTATCCGATAAAAACACATGGCTTGCTCGTTTTATTGCCTGCTGCAATATTTCTTGATCAATGGGCATCAGCCGGCTCATTTGATACCAGGTTTTATATTGTTAAGGGCTTAGAGTTAATAGCAGGGGCAACCATCTAACATTGATGGGCATGAATATTCGAGATGGTCGGAGAATGTCAGGTAAATCTCATTGATCGTGACATATAGAGAATAGGACGTTATGGCAAAAATGCTTACAGTGGAACACTGAACATAAAGTGGGCATTTGTGACTATCGGAATAGCTTTAGTGTATCATCGCAACAAAACATTCAATCATTCTCCCGACGAAGTTCTATGTTGAAAAAACTACTGTTCGCTGCATTCGCTGTGTCTCTCCTGGTAGGTGCAATCATCTTCGCCAAGCTCGGTCAGTTTACGGCCATGGATGAAGCTGCACAAAACATGGTGATGCCAGCTGAAACTGTTACTGCCATGCTGGTGGAGGACAGACAGTGGGAACAAACCCTTATCGCCACGGCTACAGTAACGGCTGTACAGGGTGTCACGGTTAGCGCTGAAACCAATGGTCGGGTAACACAGATTAACTTTAAATCAGGTTCGACCGTAAAAACGGGCGATGTTTTGATCCAGCTGGATACAGCAAGCGAAGATGCTCAACTCGCTTCAGCAAAGGCCACGGCTGCACTTGCCAAAGCAAGTCTCACCAGGGTACGTAAACTCGACAAACAAAATCTGGCTTCGCAAGATGCCGTCGACAGTGCCGAGGCGAAAGTGAAAGAAACCGTCGCGCAGGCACACAACGTACGTGCGTTGATCGCGAAAAAAACCATACGGGCACCATTCTCCGGTCGACTGGGGCTACGACAGATCAACCTCGGTCAAATCTTACGTGAGGGTGATGCTATCGTGTCCTTGCAAACCCTCGATCCAATCTATGTCGATTTTTCGATTCCGCAGAAAACACTTCTACGTTTAAAACCCGGCCTTGAGGTACGAGTAACTGTCGATGCAGCACCCGATGTTACCTTTGTCGGCAAAATACTTGCCAGCAACCCTGATGTGGATCTTGCAACGCGTAGTGTAAGAGTGCGTGCAAAGATTGCGAACCCTGATGAAGCACTGCGCGCAGGTATGTTTGCCAACGCCACTGTGGTCATGCCAGAAAAGCAGAAGGTATTGCCGATTACTGCAACTGCGGTTGCCTATGCCACTTTTGGTGATTCGGTCTTTGTCATAGAAGAGCAGGAAAACGAACAATCCGGTGAGACTGAAAAAGTGCTGCGCCAGCAGTTTGTCCGTCTGGGGCAGACACGTGGTGATTATGTCGATGTTATCGATGGCCTGAAGGCTGGCGAGACCGTTGTCACCAGTGGCGTATTCAAACTGCGCAGTGGCATGAAGGTCATCATCGATAACACGCTGGCACCTGAACCCAGTCTCGACCCACACCCTTCTGATTCCTGAGTTGCCTCGTGAAAGGAAATATTTTTACTGACCTGTTTATCCGGCGCCCGGTGTTAGCGATCGTGGTCAACCTGATCATCCTCATCGCCGGATTTAACGCGTGGAACTCGCTAAGCGTGCGCCAGTATCCGCTCAGCGAAAATGCAGCCGTACAGATTTCGACCGTTTACGTCGGTGCCAGTGCGGAATTAGTGCGTGGTTTCATCACCACACCACTGGAGCGTGCTATTGGCGCAGCCGAAGGTATCGA
>JADFWF010000005.1 GCA_015222965.1 Pseudomonadota bacterium
AACAGGCAGTTTGAATTTCTTGCTGACGAGGTCTGGCATCATCATGCCTATGGTAAAAATGCCATTTATAAGTCTGGTCATCACGGTAATGCTATCTTAAGCAAATACCCGTTTATCCGGTGGGAAAATATCGACGTTTCCTTCATGCGTTCAGCCAGTCGCAGTCTGCTGCATGGCACTATTGAGATACCTGGATGTGATCAGAAAATTCATGTCATCTGTGTTCACCTGGGATTATTCGGGCGTGAGAGGGCGTCCCAGCTTTCGACGCTGGCAAAACGTATCAGCTCTCATGTTCCAGCAGATGATCCGCTGGTCATCGCTGGTGATTTCAATGACTGGCGCGGTCGTGCAGAACATTTCCTGCACCATGATCTGGGTGTAAGGGAGGTTTTTAAAAATACAAAAGGTTCTTACGCGCGTACTTTCCCGGCCATGTTGCCGGTGTTATCGATGGACCGTATCTATTATCGCGGGTTCGATGTGATTAACTGCCAGCGCCTGCATGATCAGCCCTGGAACCGTCTGTCCGATCACACGCCGTTGCTGGCTGAGTTTAAATTGGTTTAGTGTTTATAGAGGCAAAGTAAGTGCCAGTAAGTTCGTGTCGCGCCGGCAACGGCGAGACATCTGGCATTGACGGCAGAATAAACTCATGACCATCTGCAGTTGATCGGTCTTACGATTTTTTCAACAACACATAAACCGCACCGCTGCCGCCATCCTTTGGCTGTGCTGAATGAAACGCCAGCACATTATCAACAGATCTTAACCAGCGGTTAACCATCGGTTTGATGATAGGTTTATCTTTAGAGCGAAAGCCTTTACCGTGAATGATGATGGCGTGGCGAATACCTGCCGCCTCGCATTCACCGAGAAATTCCTGCAGTTCTTTTCTGGCTTGAACAACGGTTAAACCATGCAGGTCCAGCGCGTGTTCGACAGGGTGTTTGCCCTGACGCAGCTTTTTAAGCACGTTGTGCTGCAGGCCGCTACGTGAAAAACTCAGGATGTCGGGGCAATCTTCGACCATCTCAGCGTCGGAAAAGACATCATCGATGGCAAAGCTGTATGTTTCATCGATGTCCTGCCGAGGCGCCTGTTTCGGCTTATTTTTGAACTTTATCTTATTGTCAGATTTCAGCGGAGTGACACCGCTCATTTCTGAGAGGAATAATGATTCATCATCGTTTTTTGTTGAATCATCACTCATCAAAGTCCTCCTGATACGGTATAGTAAGCGCCATGAATTTTATTGTATCGTGAATCTCCGCTTGTGCATATTTTAGTCTCCAATGATGATGGTTACCGGGCACCGGGCATTTCAGTGCTCGCTGATGCGCTGTCCGCAGAATACGAAATTTCCATCGTTGCGCCTGAGCGCAACTGCAGTGGCGCGAGTAACTCGTTGACGCTGGAGCGTGGTCTGCGCGCCTGTCAGGTTGCTGATAATTCTTATTATGTCGATGGTACGCCAACCGACTCAGTGCATCTGGCAATTACCGGGTTATTGGAGAAAGAGCCGGATATGGTTGTTTCGGGTATTAATGCCGGTGCTAATATGGGTGATGATGTACTGTACTCCGGCACCATCGCGGCGGCGATGGAAGGGCGGCATCTCGGACTGCCGGCTATCGCTGTTTCCATGGATTCTTACACGCCTGAACATTATGCAACGGCAGCAAAGGCCGTGGTGCAGTTGCTCAAAACACTTGACCAGGCATCGTTCGCTGCCAATACCATTTTAAATATCAATGTGCCCGATATTCCCTGGTCTGAGATCAAAGGTTTCAAAGCCACGCGACTCGGCAACCGTCATAAATCTGAGGGCATGATCGTCCAGCAGGATCCCCGTGGCGATCCGATGTACTGGGTGGGTCCGCCGGGGCTTGCGCAGGATGCGGGAGAAGGTACCGATTTTCACGCGGTCAGTCAGCATTATGTTTCTATTACACCACTACAGATAGACTTAACCCGATATAATAGCCTCGCCGAGTTAGATAGCTGGCTTACGGCACACAATAAATAAAAGCACGAATAGATGATAAGTAACGATATTCAGGGTATAGGCATGACCTCGCAGCGCACTAGAGACCGTCTGGTCGAACGTCTGCGTGAAAAAGGCATCAAAAATGAGCGCGTGCTGGAAGTTATCCGTACCACACCGCGTCATATTTTTGTCGATGAAGCGATGGCGCACCGTGCTTACGAAGATACTGCTTTGCCGATAGGACATGGCCAGACCATCTCGCAGCCTTACATCGTCGCCCGTATGACAGAGATACTGCTGGAAAATGGTGTGCCTGATGTCGTGCTGGAAGTTGGTACCGGTTCGGGTTATCAATCTGCAATCCTGTCGCGCCTGGTACCTAAGGTCTACACCGTCGAACGCATCAGTGCCTTATTGCAGAAAGCGCGTGAAGCACATCGTAAATTAGGCCTGATGAATGTATTTTCAAAACACAGCGATGGTTCCTGGGGCTGGGCGCCAAATGCACCTTACCCGGCGATCATGGTGACCGCCGCACCCAAGACGGTACCGCCCGGTCTACTGGAACAGCTTGCGGTTGGCGGCCGGATGATTATTCCTGTTGGTTCTCTCGGCGGAGTACAGGAGCTAAAGCTATACACCCGTACAGCGGAAGGTGTTGAGGAGAAAACTCTGGAACTGGTGAGTTTTGTGCCATTATTAGATGGAGCGGTTAAATGATTTTTGCAGGACTATATAACAGGGTAATGGTATGGGCGGCACACCCGCATGCGGAACGTTACCTGGTTGCTATCAGTATTTTTGAGTCGATATTTTTTCCTGTGCCTACTGCGTTAATGGTGGCACCGATGGCGGTGGCTAAACCCGAGCGCGCAGTACGTATCGCGTTGATCGCAACATCGATGTCTGTGCTCGGCGGCATCGTCGGTTATTACCTGGGTTATTTTGCAATAACCATGATCGAGCCCTTGCTGCAGGACGTGGGTTATTGGGAAAAATATATGACCGCCCAGCGCTGGTTTGCAGAATGGGGGTTCTGGGCTGTCGTTATCGCTGGTTTTTCACCTATTCCTTTCAAGTTGTTCACTCTTACTGCCGGTGCACTATCGATGGCGATACTGCCATTTGTGTTAGCTGCTATCGTTGGCCGTGCTGCGCATTTCTTCCTGGTCGCGTTATTGATGGCCTGGGCAGGACCAAAGCTTGAACCCGTCGTTAGAAAATATATCGAATGGCTTGGCTGGCTTAGCGTTTTACTGGTCGTCGTATTTATATATTTCCATAACAGATAATATTAATGATGTTCCGGCGGAGTTGTTTATCTCCAGCAACACTATTCACTGTCATCCTTGTTGCCTGTTCTCTAACAGCGTGCAGCAGCAACGGTAAACAATGGAACCCTGAAGACTACACGGTTAAATCAGGTGACACGGTATACTCTATCGCCTGGCGATATGAGCTCGATCCGGAAGAGTTTGCAGCCTGGAACGGCATGCGTACTTCAAAATTTATAAAACCCGGACAACGCTTACATACACGTAAGCCGGCTAATTTTGATGCAGACAGAAAGGCTAGCTATGATCGATCGGTCGCTTATGCTCCCTCATCATCTTCGCAACAATCCAACGTCGAGAAAAATCAGATATATCAAAAATGGGTGAAAGCCGAGAAGGGTGACACACTATATGGTCTGTCTAAACGATACGGCATCAGTGTGGATCGTCTGGCGCAATTAAACCAGCTGAAAAAGCCCTATGTCATAAAGCCGGGGCAGACGATATTTTTGAAACCACTGAATACGGGAGCGCAATCTTCGAGTACGGCAGCAACCAGTACCAGCAGCTCTGGTGGCAAGACCACATCAAAACAGACGAAATATACACCGTCGCAAGCGCAATCGATCAGCTGGCCGAAAACAGTTCGCTGGCAGCGTCCGGCAAACGGCAAGGTGGTTAAAAAGTTCAGCCGTAATCGCAATGATGCCAAAGGCATCGATATCGCTGGTAAAAAAGGGAATGCCATCGTAGCATCAGCGGATGGCAAGGTGGTCTACAGCGGCAATGGTTTGATCAGTTACGGCAACTTAATTATTATCAAACATAACAAGACCTTCTTAAGTGCGTATGCCTATAACCGGAAACTCCTGGTGAAAGAAGGTGACACCGTTAAAGCCGGTCAGAAGATCGCAGAGATGGGTAATAAGGACAAATCAAATGCCATGCTGCATTTTGAGATCAGAAAAAATGGTAAACCTGTTGATCCTCTGAAGTATCTACCCTGGTAATCATCAGTTTTTAGCCGCTAATTTACCGAGACCTGATTCTATTCATGTTTGTTTGACATATTTAAGGTAAACCCTTAATAAATTATCCAATTAGCTACATGAGACTAAAGCTTCCCCTACCCAAAAGGAATATCATCACTTGTGCTGTGACTTTATAAAACCACAATATCATGTGGTTTGCGTGACAAACATAAATTAAATTCTAGTTTTTTTAAATAAATGCTTGCTTCTTAAATAGAAATGATGATATAAGTTTTTTAAACGTAAGGGCTGACGTTAGAAGAACCTTGTAAGTACATGGAATTTAAGGGAGTTGTGATTTTCCCAGCTTACAAACTAAATGCGTAAAAAAAATAATTATAAAACACATTTTGGGGTGGGGTACAATCATGAGAGAAGCAATAGCTAATTCTAAAGAGGATCTGGAGACTGGTGTCTTGATGATGCAGGCTGGAGATGACATTGAGTGTGACGCTGTCGAATCAGACAACGAAGATCAAGCATCAAACATAAAATCAAAAGCGAAACCAAAAGCCAGGAAGACAGCCGCTAAGAAAACGGCAGCTAAGAAGACAGCAGCTAGTCCTAAAAAGACTGATGTTGATCCTGATGCAAAGGTTAATCGTAAAGAGCTCGATGCAACGCGTCTATATCTACGCGAAATAGAAGGTTCACCACTGCTAACCGCAGAGGAAGAAGTCTTTTACTCGCGTAAATCTTTAAAAGGCGACATGGATGCACGCAAGAAGATGATCGAATGTAATCTTCGTCTGGTAGTGAAGATCGCTCGTCGTTATATGAACCGTGGTCTGGCTTTGCTCGATCTTATCGAAGAAGGTAACCTGGGTTTGATCCGCGCTGTTGAAAAATTCGATCCTGAAAAAGGTTTCCGTTTTTCTACCTATGCAACCTGGTGGATCCGTCAGACCATCGAACGCGCATTGATGAATCAAACCCGTACTATCCGTTTACCTATTCATGTAATCAAAGAATTAAATGTGTATCTGCGTGCAGCTCGTCAACTCGAGCAGACCATGGATACAGAACCCACCGCTGATGATATCGCGAAAATGCTGAACAAGCCGGTTGCCAACGTCGAAAAGATGCTGGGTTTACGTGACCGTGTAACTTCTGTCGATGTACCAGTCGGTAAAGAAAATGATCGTCCATTACTGGAAATCGTCGCCGATGAGCGTGTTCCAGCACCACCTGAAATGCTGCAAAACGATGATGTTATGGCAAATCTGGGTGTCTGGTTAGATCAATTAGATACAAAACAACGTGAAGTTCTGGTTCGCCGTTTTGGTTTGAATAACCATGAGCGTACAACATTGGAAGATGTTGGTAAGGAACTGGGTGTCACGCGTGAACGTGTTCGTCAGATTCAGATGGACGCACTAAAACAGTTACGTAAAATTCTGGAAAACCAGGGCTTCTCTGAAGAACTGCTGTTTCAAGACTAATAGGCCAGAATTGACTAGTTCGATTTAGTTAGCAGGATTAATAAGGATTCGTTCTCCTGTGTCAGAGTGCTGAATAGCAACTCTGTATGCAAAAGCATTAAGCAGATACATTTGTATCTGCTTTTTTTTGCTTCGAATAAAACCAATCGTGAACATCTGTAATTGAGCCTTAGCGGGCCTTATTGATTTTTGTAGGAGCGGAACTTCATTCCGCGATATCGGTTTAACTGTTGTAAATGTGTTTGTTCCAGTTGAGTGATATTTACGGTGGTGAATTAGTTGAGCATTGCGGTTCTCGCACCGCAGGCGAGGTACTTTTTTTCTACAGCCAAAAAAAGTACCCAAAAAAGGCCGTCACTACGCCTGGCGCCCCTGTAAAAGACACAGGGGTACCCATTGAGGCATGACGGGTAACATGCTGCGCCAGAACTCGCAAAAAACGCTCAGACAAGCTGGCACAGAAAGCCCATGTTACCCGTCATGCCTCAATGGCTTGGCTAAGGTGAGGGCAGGTCAAAAGAATAAAACAAAAGCTAAACATGAATGCCCGCTCATGTCCGGATAGCAGACTTCGTTACGCTTACAATATTAGCCCAGCAACCACATCACGGCCTTCACTCATCAAAATGTTATAGGTACGGCAGGCCGCATGAGTGTCCATAAAATCAACACCGATACCGCGCTCGATGATGGCTGAATATGTTTCAACAGCCGGAAAGATCAGTTTGCTGCCGGTACCAATAATTATCAGTTCTGGGGTAAAGGCTAAAACCTGATCAATATGATCTGGTGCGAGTCCTTCTATGGCTGCTATGCCCCAATTTTCATTGAGTTGAGTATTTGCGATAATCAGACTCTGGTTGAAAGCTTTGCCATTGATGGAAATAGCGTCATGGTCATAAGCCGTAATGACGTAACCGCTGTCCTGATTATCTTGTGCGAATTTCATCTTAAATGATCGGTGCTAAAGGTGGTTTAAATAACATATGTTACACGTTATATAGCTAATGCAGTAGAATAAGCGCCTTTCAAAATTAGTGTGGTGGAGAAAATCTTGGACGCAGTTAAAGTTGGTCTATTGGGCCTGGGTACAGTCGGTGGTGGCACAGCTACAGTATTGATAAGAAATGCTGAAGAGATACAGGCACGTCTGGGCCGTGGGATCATGATTTCACACGTTGCTGGTCTGGATATCTCATCTCAGACCATCGTCGATCCCGCAACATGCAAATTAACTGAAGACGCTTTTGAGGTAGTCAATGACCCGGAAGTAGAGATCGTTGTCGAACTCATCGGTGGATATACCCTGGCGAAAGACCTGGTGATGAAAGCCATCGAAAATGGTAAACATGTGGTAACTGCCAATAAGGCCCTGATCGCAACTCATGGTCCTGAGATTATGAAAGCGGCAGCAGAGCAGGGCGTTAGTGTTTGTTATGAAGCGGCTGTCGCCGGCGGCATCCCCATCATAAAAGCCATGCGTGAAGGTCTGGCCGGAAACCAGATTCAGTGGATCGCTGGCATCATCAATGGTACTGGCAACTTCATCCTGAGTGAGATGCGCGATAAAGGACGTGATTTTTCTGATGTTCTCAAAGAGGCTCAGGAGTTAGGTTATGCCGAAGCTGATCCGACGTTTGATGTCGAGGGAATCGATGCCGCACATAAATTAACCATCCTTGCCTCACTGGCGTTTGGTATCGAACTGCAATTCGAGAAAACTTATACCGAAGGTATCAGCAAGATAACCACTGAAGATGTTAACTATGCAGAAGAGCTGGGTTACCGTATCAAGCATTTAGGTATTACTCGTAAGACTGATAAGGGTATCGAGTTGCGTGTTCACCCAACGCTGATTCCTGAGAAACGATTGCTGGCAAATGTAGACGGCGTGATGAATGCTGTCCTGGTATATGGTGATGCCGTTGGCCCGACTTTGTACTACGGTGCAGGTGCTGGCGCCGAGCCGACTGCCTCTGCGGTGGTGGCTGATATTATCGACACAGTCAGAACCATCGATGCACCTCTGCATCATAAGGTACCGTTGTTAGGATTCCAGGATGATGCCATGCGCGATACCCCGATCCTGCCGATCGAAGATGTAGAATCTGCCTATTACCTGCGTATGGAAGCGGAAGATCATCCTGGTGTTTTAGCTGAAGTGTCTGATACCTTTGCCAAGAACAGTATCAGTATCGAAGCTGTAATACAGAAAGAACCAGCGACGGGTGCAGATAGCGTACACCTGATCATGCTGACACAGAAGTGTGTTGAGTCTAATGTTAATCTGGCGATTGCGGCTGTTGAGGGTTTGTCTTCAGTGCAGGGTGAGGTGGTTCGGATTCGGATGGAACATCTGGATTAGGTTTTGTTCTCACCTGTAGGAGCGGATTTTTTTCATTCCGCGATTTAGGTTTAGCTTGAATTGGTTAAATTAGGGATGGGTTGAGCAATAGTTACTGTCGGTGTTTTGTTTGGCATTGTGGGTCTCGCCCCACTGGCGAGGTACTCTTTTGCTACAGCCCAAAAGAGTACCCAGAAAAGGCCGCCACTAAAGCT
>JADFWF010000243.1 GCA_015222965.1 Pseudomonadota bacterium
TATCCGAACATCTCTGTTTCTGCCGGCCTGCATCCTATGGCCGATGAGAGTGATGCATTTTCTGTTGAGTCACTTACCGAGTTAGCCAAAGATGAAAAAGTCGTCGCAATCGGCGAGACCGGTCTTGATTATTACTATCATAAAGATAATCCGCAATGGCAGCAGCAGCGATTTCGCGCACACATACAGGTCGCTAACGAGGTCAGCAAGCCGGTGATTATACATACCCGTGATGCAGGAGAAGATACCCTGAAAATTCTGCAACAGGAAAATGCCGAGTCATGTGGCGGTGTCATCCACTGTTTTACTGAAACGCAGGACTTTGCATACCGGGCGATGGAATTAGGATTAATGATATCTATATCAGGCATCGTAACTTTTCGAAATGCAGATGCTTTACGTGAGATAGCAAAAATGATTCCTGACGATAGACTGCTGATCGAAACAGACTCACCATACCTTGCGCCGATCCCTCACCGCGGCAAACAGAACCAGCCGGCTTTTGTACAGCATGTTGCTGAAACACTGGCACAGATCAGAAACACCAGCGTCGAATCGATTGCGGAGATATCCCGTAATAATTTCTACCGACTGTTTGATGTAAGTCACTAACATAAAAGACCCATAGATAGCATGTTTGATTTTTTATTCAGCTCGGACCCTAAACAGGCGTTACGTATGAAAAGGCACCTGGCAGCGGTGATGTCTATGCTTGTCTTTACGCTGGTAAGTATTTTTTTCTACTACCATGATTTATATTCGATCGATAGAAATACATTTGACACTATTCTCATATTTTTCTGGGTCGGAGTATTTATATATACAGCGATCCTTCGTTCAGGATTAAACAAGAGATATCATGACCCCAGTCTCACCATCCCGCAGATGTTATGGGGGGCGACATACATACTGACCATCGCTTACCTGTTAAATGACTGGCGTGGTCTGATACTGATGTCTTTTTTCGGTATGTTAAGTTTTGGTTTTTTTAAACTGAATTTCCGTGAGTTTTTATCCATCGGTTTATATGCCGTCTTAGGCTACGCGCTTATCATAATATACCTGTTCCTCAATGAGCCTGAACGTATAGAGATCAACCTTGAACTCATGCAGTTGCTGGCGTTCGCCAGTACCATTACCGTGATGATGTATACCGGTTCAGCTATACATCGTCTAAGGAACAGGACAAAAAAACAGTATGTAGCATTGCAGGAGGCGCTGGAACTAAATAAAAAGCTGGCGATAACGGATGACCTGACCGGTTTATATAATCGCCATTATTTTATGGAAAAGTTGTCTCAGCAAAAAGCGTTGTCCGAACGAAATGATTCAGATTTTGTTGTATTTTATTGTGACCTGGACCATTTTAAACATATCAATGATACCTTTGGTCACCATACTGGTGATATCGTATTGCAAAAGTTCTCGGAGATACTTTTGTCATCTATCCGGGAGATCGATTATGCAGCACGTTTCGGTGGTGAAGAATTTGTCTGTCTGCTGGTCAATACTGATATCGAAAATGCAAAAAAGGTAACGGAACGTATTCGCCAGAGCCTCGCTACCTACAACTTTAGTGACATCGCACCATCACTGAATTCGACAGTGTCTATCGGAATAGCAAACTTTAAGGAATTCAAAACCATTCAGGAAACTTTGATGAGTGCGGATAACCGTATGTATAGCGCAAAACAGCTGGGGCGTAATAAAGTTGTTTTTTCTGATGAAGCTGAAGATGCGGCGGATACCAAAATATAAATAAATATTATTAAGTCACCTTACGGCCAGAAGCGGAAGTCAAAAACAAAATAAAAAACTTTAAAAGCGATTCACCACAGAGGCACAGAGGACACAGAGGTTTTATAGTTAAACGCGCCGTAGGCGCGTTTAACAA
>JADFWF010000244.1 GCA_015222965.1 Pseudomonadota bacterium
CTGAGCAGGTTGTCCAGCCGTGCGCTGGCGATAAAGTCGTCATGCAGGCCGATGACTGCCGGAGGCTGAGTATCGTAAAAGCTCAGTTCATAACTCAGAACTTTTTCAGCTTTCGTTGAAGTGCCATTAGCATTGATTATCTTCAGCAGCATGGCCTTGAAATCGGCCCTGGTATCAGCATCGCTTTCAGGCAGTTTCATCAAAATTGGCGGCAGGTGTTTTTGTTTATCCACCGTCCGCTTGTCATTGGCCTCTCTGTCGAGATGAATCGCCAGGCTTGGAATAACCGCTATGGCTTTTTCCAGGTCTATCAACTGATGATCTATCGCGCCACTCTCGGTCAGGTAACTGACACGACCTGCCAAAGAAAGGTCACGATCAAACCACGGATTTAGTAACGCGCCGCCGTAAACTTCGACACCCAGCTGCAGATAATTGTTGTTGATGATCTCGGGGTTTGGTTTAACTTTTAAACAGGGACTATCGGTATGTGCACCCACCATCCGCATACCGCTTTCCAGCAATGACTGGTTGAGCTGAAATGCAATTATCGACGAATCATTCCGGGTGACGTAAAACCGTTCACCCTGCCCGGCACTATCGATCGCCCATTGATCACTTTCATCTAGTTGCTTAAAACCATGCCGCTCTAATATTTGCGCCATGACCTCAACCGCATGAAACGGCGTCGGCGAGCTTTTTATGAAATCGATGAGACCGTTTACAAAATCTTCGTTTTGCATTTTTTTATACCTTTCTTTACTGCACGTTAGATGATTAATTCTGGATAATTAATTTTTCTTTTGCTAATTCTTGCTTTTTCTAATTCTTGTTTTACTAATTCAACTTATACAGGGTCTTTTGCTGATACCCCGTAACCACTTGATATAAACCCGACAGTTGTTTATCCAGATCAATATCCCCGGTATCCGAGATCATCGGCCGTTTATCCAGTGAGCGTAATTTTTCATTTGTGGCAACGATTATAATATTTTCTCGCCCGACCTGACATATAACTTTCGAGCTCAACTGCTGATTTCCTCGACCAAAGACATGTCCCTGCCCACCGATGATGGTAACTACGATTTTTGCAGGTCTATCATGGATTGTTTGTAAGATAGTCTGTTCATCAACATCGCTGGCGATCAGTTGCTGATGGCAAACAATATCGATGCCCAGCAAGGTGTTCTGCAAAGACAATTGATTCATTATTTCAGCTGTTGTCGAACCAGAACCGATCAGATAATAAACATCCGGTTCCATGTTTTCAATTATGTCAGCGGCAATATCTTCGATCGCTGCATCATGCTGATTTAGACCACCCTGTTTGATTAACTGCATACGGGTATCATCGACAGGCACCGGTAGATAACCGTAGCATTTTGCATTGACGCTGCCTTCTCGAAAAGCAACTTCATCAAGATCCATCACCTGTGATTCGTGCAGAGACATCGGCTCACCCGAGAGCATCAGGTTTATTAATTCTCCAGCACGCACCGGCGTAACAGCATAAACGGCTGAATGAATCTTTACCCCTGCGGGTATGCCGATCACTGGGATCGATGAGTCCAATTCACTGCTCAACACATCCAGCACATCGCGTGCAGTTCCGTCACCGCCGGCAAAAACGATCAGATCGACCTGTTTTTCTACAAAGCGCCGGATGACCTTTTTTGTATCCGTGGACGATGAACTCTCTGCGGCCTGATAGATCACTTCACAAGGCAGACCCAGTGAATTTAGTACGTCTTCACCCATCGCTTTTGATGCCGTATATATAGCGATAGCCCTGTCATCTGCCTGTATCTGCTGCATCGCCTGCAGGGCACGTACTTCAGCCTTAGGTTTAGCACCTCTGATCAGCGCCTGCTCGACGATGGCTTCACCATCACTGCCCTTCAGTGCGACTGCGCCGCCGATACCTGCGACCGGATTTATAACAAAACCTAATTTCATACAATCAGAGCAAACCAATAAAACAGCAAGTTTATCAGTTTAATTCAAGGGCATAGGTGGTAAAATTCATCGACATAAGAATCGCTGATTACACCATAATATGAATTTTCCTGATTGCTACAAACCACGTCACCAAACATGCGCTGTCAATGTAGCGGGAGTAGTCGTTGGCGGAGAAGCACCTGTCGTGGTGCAATCGATGACCAATACCGACACTGCTGATATCGCAGCAACAACGCAACAGATTTTACAGCTTGCCAATGCCGGCTCAGAACTGGTCCGTCTGACGGTTAATGATGCCAATGCCGCTGCTGCGGTCGCTTATATCCGTGAAGAACTCGATAAAAAACACTGCCAGGTACCACTCATCGGTGATTTTCATTTTAATGGCCATAAACTGTTAACTGATTATCCGGACTGTGCACAGGCACTGGCAAAATACCGCATCAATCCGGGCAACGTCGGAAAAGGAAAAAAACGTGACGAACAGTTTGCCATCATGATAGAGCTTGCCTGCAAATATAATAAAGCGGTCAGGATCGGCGTCAACTGGGGCAGCATGGATCAGGCTCTGCTCGCAGAATTGATGGACGAGAATGCGGCCCTGGATAAGCCGCACGACGCGCACGATATCATGCTGGAGACCGTTATCCGCTCTGCACTGGACAGTGCAAAACAGGCTGAAGAGATCGGACTGGAGAAAAACAAGATCATCCTGTCATGCAAGATGAGCGTGGTGCAGGATCTGGTGACTGTCTACCGCTCGCTGGCACAGCGCAGCGATTTCGCGTTGCACCTCGGATTGACCGAGGCCGGCATCGGTTCAAAAGGTATCGTCGCATCCACGGCCGCGCTGAGTATGTTGCTGCACGACGGCATCGGCGATACCATCCGCATATCACTCACTCCCGAACCAGGGGCACCGCGTGAGAAAGAAGTGATCGTCGCGCAGGAAATTTTGCAAACCATGGGACTGCGCTCATTTGTGCCATTAGTTACCGCCTGCCCTGGCTGCGGCCGCACCACCAGCACTTATTTCCAGGAGCTAGCATCACATGTACAAAACTTCTTACGCACAGAAATGCCGGTCTGGAAAGAAAAATATCAGGGTGTTGAAGACATGTCTGTTGCAGTGATGGGCTGCGTGGTCAACGGTCCTGGTGAAAGCAAACACGCCAATATCGGTATCAGTTTACCCGGCACCGGCGAACGCCCGGTAGCACCAGTCTATGAAGACGGCGTTAAGACCGTGACGCTTAAGGGGGATTATATTGCGGCGGAATTTGAGGCAGTTATTTCAGCTTATATCGAGCGGACGTATAAGCCACGGTCAATGAATAATGAATTTTAAAACCAGGCGTTGACTAAAGCATCAGTTTTTAGCTTTTTTCTTTTAATTATTCACTATTCATTGTTCATTATTCATTGCGCACAGCGCTACGCGCTCGCCTGCTGAGTATTTACCTCACGACGTTTTCTCACCGCCGCTGCCAGCTCAGTCAAACACGAAACCGTCGTCTCCCAGGAAATACAGGCATCTGTAATACTCTGCCCGTAAGTCAGCGGTTGACCTGCGATAACATCCTGCCGGCCTTCGACCAAATGGCTCTCGATCATCACGCCCATAATGCGGTTTTCACCATCGGCAATCTGTGAAGCCACGTTGTTACATACATCCACCTGCCGATGAAAATCTTTCAAGCTGTTTGCGTGGGAGCAATCAACCATCATCTGGGGTTTTAAACCATATTTTTTCAGTTGCTCAGCTGCGTACTCGATGCTCTGTGCATCATAGTTTGGCTTCTTGCCGCCACGCAATATGATATGGCAGTCATTATTGCCTTTGGTAGTAAATATTGCAGAGTGCCCTTCTTTGTTCAGTGACATGAAGACGTGTGGATTCGAAGCAGCATTTACCGCATCGATAGCTATTTTGAAACCGCCATCGGTACTATTTTTGAAACCAACCGGACAGGACAGGCCGGATGCCAGCTCACGATGCCCCTGACTCTCTGTCGTCCTGGCGCCGATAGCACCCCAACTGACAAGGTCAGCAACGTATTGCGGACTGATCAAGTCCAGATATTCAGTTCCAACAGGTATGCCTTCATCGGACAGGTCACGCAGCAAGCTGCGTGCTAATCGCAGGCCTTCATTTATATTGAAGCTCTCATCAAGGCCAGGATCATTGATCAAACCTTTCCAGCCGACGGTGGTTCGGGGTTTCTCGAAATAGACCCGCATGATGATACACAGATCATCTGACAGTTCCTGCATCAGTACTTTCAGTTTTGCTGCATATTCTCTCGCCGCATCCGGGTCATGGACCGAACAGGGCCCGACGATAACAACCAGACGATCATCTTCGCCATGCAGTATCTTGTGTATAGATTCTCGAGCATGATAAACCGTTTCAGATGCCTTCTCATCCAGAGGAAATTCCTCATGAAGCACCTTCGGTGGAAGCACTTCATGTAGTCCTGTTATGCGTACATCATCGGTTTTATAAATCATTTTCTTGCTCTTAACTAAAAAGATTGCCCCAAAATGAACAATCAGGAATCAATTATATAGGAATAGTAAAAAACTGTCTCTGCGAAACGGCTAGTCCTGATTCTAACTAAAAAATCCGTAGGACTTTTTCAGCAGATCAGGCAGCTCATGAAGGCTGGTGATAACTGCATCTGGCTCACAGCCATCCAGAACCCAGGGTTTCTGTTCACGATTTAACCAGATAGCTGCTATGCCGGCTGATTTTGCACCGGAAACATCATGCACAGGGTCATCACCTATATGCACCATCTGCTGTGCATCGATGTTTGTCATTTTCTGTACCTGCTGATAGATATCCGGCTCTGACTTCAATTTCCCAACCGATGCTGAATTTAGTGCAAAATCGAACCAGTGATCAACACCCGTTTTTACGGTATCCGCATTGCCGTTAGTCAGACTCACGAGCCGAAACTCTTTCATCAGCTCATCGAGCACTGGTTTAACATCTTCAAACAGTGTGACCTGCTGGCGTGCCTCATAAAATATTTCAAACGCCGGTTTTATCCAGTCATCCGATAAAACGAACTCCTCGGCCAGCAACTCAAATGATTTAACCCGAAGTTTGGTCAGATCGTAAGCCAGTTCCGGATAATCGTTAAACAATAAACGGCGTTTGTCACGCAGCTGGTAGATATCATAACTCTCTGTGATCGCTGGAACGTTTTCAGCCAGCCACTGATACAGCATATCTTCTGCACGAAGTATCGTTGGAGAACAGGGCCACAAAGTATCATCAAGGTCAAAACTTAATACTTTAATGGTTTGCGACATGGGCATTATCGTGGTGTATTTTCCAGAGGGTGAAAAAAGTCAGCTATAGAAGTGAAGCCTTTTATTGCTGATTTATTTTTAGGACTAATTTATCTCGATAAGCTTTGTGGCGGTAGGCATATCGTTTAAAACGTCTGCCTGTGATATCTTATCCTGCGCATTACCAGTCGGCACCGTCGCCGGCATCTGAACTTTATCCGTATTACTATTCTGCGAAGGAACGTCGACGGCCTGTTTTATATCAGCAGCATCGGCTACTTTGACAATATTTTCTGCAGAGAACCTTACCAGGTAACCATCACCCTTCTGACTAGTTTTAAATTTATCTAATGCTGAAATTGCCAGTTTCTTGTCAGCAAAATAACCGAACCTAACGTTATAACGTATCTCATCTTTTTTATTGGTGTAGTCAGTGACATAAGCATCAAATTGCTGCGCCTGTAACATCTTCATCATATTTTCAGCATTGATCAAACGGCCATACACACCCACCTGGATAGAATATTTGATCTTTCTCAATTCATCCGATGTAAAAGCGGTAATAATCGAAGCATCTGTCAGATTAATGCTTTCGTCGACCGAAGCGCTGCTATCGTCTTTATCTACAGCCTTGGCACTTTTTATTTCGGCTACCAGATCATTTTCCTTACTCTCATTTTTCTGCTCAACTTTGTTTACCTCGGTAATCACAGCGCTCGAACTTATCTCTACCTCTGGCATAGCTTTATTTTCTGAAGCATCGACCATCACTTGAGCAGTTGACGTATTATCTGAATCAGTCACAGCCTGTTTTTTGATCTCCGGCTGATCGACATCGATCTCCTCGCCGGCTTCTATGATCAAAGGAGTTTGAGACTCCACAATACCCTGCCTCGTAGATGAGGTCGCTGGTAGTACCAGTGGCTGGATATCATTGCTCGTCTGATAAAAAGTTGCCGCACGCTGATGACCAAATAAAAAACCACCGAAAAAGGTAAGGGTTATCACCAGCATTGCAATAAAGCCAAGCTTTAGTACGTCGCGACTGTCGATTAATAAAGGTGCCATTGTTGAAATGTTTGTCTGATATTAGTGGATAGTTTTTAAGAATATTACTTATGTGTATTTTAGCTTAATAAAACGCAAATGGCTGTGAATTAAAAGCCTGTCTCTCGATAAATATTGCCTCTGTACATGGCTATTTTTAGCCTGACAGTGAACATCTAAGCCTCATTTTTAACAGCTTAATGTAAGCGCCTGAATTTAATGAAAATGTATAAAAAGTCAGCCTTTTTCCTTGCTTTAGGTCGATTTTTTACGGGCAAGTGCTATATTTTAGTAACAGATGTTGAAAAAGTGACAGATTCTCCTTATATCGCTTTTTTCCCGCGAAACGTAATTGTTCAAAAGCACGCAAATCCTCAAACTGCTAACACAATAATGATTTTTAAATCAATGCCTTGCATTGATTTAGCATGTTTATTTCATTGCCACATATATTTAAAATGGAGCGCCTTATGTTTGCATCTCTAATTCGAATCTCACTAACAGTTTTATCTATATACGGATTTTTTGGCAGTGGTAACGCTTTTGCCGTCAAGGCGCCAGATTTTAAGCTGGATGGTCAGCAAAAACAGGTAAAACTAAGCGATTACCGAGGCCAGATCGTCTACCTCGATTTCTGGGCTTCCTGGTGCCAGCCATGCCGCAAATCATTTACCTGGATGAACAAGATGCAGTCTTTATATGGCGCGGAAGGTTTTACAGTCATCGCTATTAATCTTGATGAGTCTCGACTAAAAGCCAATAAATTTTTACAGCAGATACCCGCAAACTTTGATGTTGCTTTCGACCCTCGTGGCAACACGGCTGAAAGCTACAAAGTAAAAGCGATGCCCAGTTCATATATCATCGATAAAAACGGCAATGTTATCCATGCTAATTTAGGATTTCGCGGCAACGATGAAGAAAAACTGGAAGCAAAGATCAGAGACCTGATACGGCAGTCGACCGTTGCTTCCAGGTAGAGAAGTTGGCAGTCGTCAGTTTGCAGTAGGCAGTTAAAAAAAATGAAGCCTCGGATTTACCGAGGCTTCATTTTTTTTATATTAGCTACGCTTTATTCTGCCAACTGCAAACTACAAACTGACGACTGCCAACTAGTCTTTTATCCCAATCCAGTCGTACCAGTATTTAAACAGCTTCGTATCATAGCAAGCCAGTACCGAACGAATCTCAAGCTGTCCACGAAATACTTCTTCATTGTCTAATGATATCGAATGACCGCCCGCTTCTTTGAAGATCAAACTTCCGGCTGCATAGTCCCACTGCTTCTGACCACCATGTAGATATATGTCAAACCGGCCTGCTGCCATCCAGCACCAGTCAATGGCTGATGAACCAAGATTTCTTTGTGATGCAAAAATACTTTCAGTTACTAATTTAACGGCCAGCTTTTCTGGCAGACGCTTTAAGTCTATCTCTGCAACGACAGGTTTATTGTCAGTAAACTTCATCTGTGAATGTTCGATACGCTGACCGTTTAGATATGCACCCTGATCTTTTATAGCGGTAAACATTTCGTCTCGCACCGGATCGTAGATGAGCCCCAGTTGCTGCTGCTTCTTTATTATCAATGCGATAGATACGGCAAAAAAAGGCAAGCCTGCAGCATAGTTGCTTGTTCCATCCAGAGGATCAATACACCAGTAGCCTTCGCCGGTATTTGCGAGGTCATTATCGATAACCGCCTGTTGCTCGGTTTCAGTCATCTCTTCGCCGAGGATATCGAATTTCGGCCATTGATGCTTCAGCTCTTTTTCCAGCCGATCCTGCATCGCAATATCTGCCGGTGTGACCACACTGCCATCATCTTTATACTCAAATTCAGAATGCCCAAAATCTTTAAGCAATACTTCCTCTGCGGCAGCTTTTACCAACAACTTTAATTTTTCTATATCAGGTAATAACATTTAATTTCAAATACAAAAGTTACCAGGGGATATCACTGCCATCAATATCTATGAAACGACCGCTGTCATCGATCGTTAGCGATGTTAGGTTACTAAAAACCTGCTCCACACATTCTCGAGTACCGATTTCGGCACCAGTCCCACCCATCTCTGTTTTTACCCAACCAGGATGTAGTGCAACGGAGATAATGCCTTTCTCTTTTAGGTCTATCGATAAACTTTTTACTACGGCATTTAAGGCAGCCTTACTCGAACGGTAGATATAACTATTTCCATAGCCATTATCTGCCATGCTACCCATCTTACTGCTCATACAGGCAACCAGTTTACGATTACCCATAAACAGCTGTTCAGAAAATGCTTCGACCATTTTTAATGGTGCGATGCTGTTTACCTGAAATGTCTGCAACCAGCTATCAACATCGACTGCGCCAAAGCTGTTTTTATCTGAGCCGTAGATACCTGCATTATTGATGAGTATATCGATCGGGTCATTGCGTAGTTCATAAGACAGTGCCTGCAAGGTAGAAAGTTCGAGCATGTCCGCAATGTGCACACTGATCTTTCCGTTCGATAACTTCGCAATATTAAACAGATTTTCTGCGTTGTGCGGGTTACGACAGCAGGCAAAAATTCGCCAGCCCTGTTCCATGGCATATTTGACCATCTCAAGGCCAATGCCGCGGTTTGCACCGGTAATCAGTATATTCATATAAACTTTGATGGTGTTAAATAAAAAAGCCGCTCAATGCCATTTTTATTCATTCGGATGGCATCAAACGGCTTAGTTAAAAGCTTATTGTTATTATACGTTAACCCAGTTTATATATCTGGTTCATATAGAACTGTTCATACTCGCTGCCCGGCAGCGCCTTGCTCCAGAAAAACCCCTGAGCATATTGACATCCGACACTTTTCAGAACGTCTAACTGGCGTTCGTTCTCGACACCCTCAGCGAGTAGAGCTAATTTCAAACCACGCGTCAGCCCAGCTATTGCATCGACGATGGTAGAGTCTTCTTCATTGTCAGGTATTCCGGCAACAAAAGCCCGATCAATCTTAACCACGTCGACAGGGAACTCTTTCAGATATGCTAGTGATGCATAACCGGTACCAAAATCATCAAGCAATATCTTCATACCCATAGCGCGCAATTTTTTCAGTGTTGCTTCTACTTCACCTATGTTGTCTATCAATGTGCGTTCCGTAACTTCGATAGACAGTGATGTTGCTTCGATACCATGTTCGTCCATTGCCTGGGTAAACAGTGCGACCAGATCCTGTTCTTTAAACTGGCGGGGTGTCAGATTTATTGAAACATTCTGGTTTTCAAGACCAGCATCCTGCCACACTTTTATTTGTTTACAGACGCTATATATCAGCCATTCACCCAGTGCGACGATTAATCCACAGTCTTCAACAACATTGATAAAGTCCGCAGGCTGAATCATGCCTTTATCAGGATGCTGCCAGCGCAGCAATGCTTCGACGCCTACTACTTCATTCTTATGAATATCAATCACTGGCTGATAATGAATCAGGAATTCGTCATTCTCAAAAGCCGCTTTTAAACTGTTCTCCAGATCCAGGCGTTCCATCGCGTTAACACTCATTTCCGGTTTATAGAACTGGAAACAGTGGCGACCATTTTCTTTGGCGCGGAACATCGCGGTATCTGCATTTTTCAACAAAGTGCGCGCATCTTTGCCATCCTCAGGATAAACCGCAATACCGATAGAAGCGCTGGTATACGTTTCCTGGTCATCCAGGCGAACGTTATGTTCAAGGATGGTAGTCAGGTTGTCCGCAATTGAAATGGCATCATCGGGACCATTAATGTCTTCGATGATTACTGCAAATTCATCACCACCCAGTCTTGCTATGGTGTCGGCTCGGCGCAGTGATTTTGAGATCAGTTCGCCAACAGCCTTAATTAATTTGTCGCCGGCGTCATGGCCGAATGAGTCATTAACCAGTTTGAAATCATCGATATCAACAAGCATCAATGCCATAGACGTACGGCTGCGTTCAGAGCGAATTACCGCCTGTTCGAGCCGATCAGCAAACAGCAGGCGGTTTGGCAGACTGGTTAAAGTGTCGCGATAAGCCAGCAGCTGAACTTTACGTTCTGCGATAACTTTTGCGACCACCGATTTCAC
>JADFWF010000033.1 GCA_015222965.1 Pseudomonadota bacterium
ATTATGAACGTCACATTTAAACGCCCCGTCTATTTACTCACCTGTTCACTAATTATCAATGGGCTGCTTATTAACCCGTTGCTTGCCGAACCCATCTACCACCCTAGCGGCCCCAAACTCACCTTTGGCGGCATGACACACAGGCAATTGACAGTGTCCGATATGGGCAACCCGGCACATCCGGCAAGCATTCCCATCCCGGAAGGAGACAGCGGCCTCTATGGCGCCGGTCTGTCGATCGGTCTTGGTATCGAATACGATGGCAACGATAATTTGTTTAAATTATTAGATCAGGCCGGTAGTGATGAGGCCTTAGCACCAGGCGATGGCAGCACACCGGATGACGGTCAGGACAGCGATAATACGCTGGAAAATATTATCGGCAGCATCGTAGGCACCCCTACCCCTGAGCAGGAAGCAGAATTGCAGGCTCTGGCAGATGAAATAACCGTAAAAGCGGCTGCCTTAGGTGCGTTTCTTCTCACCTCTGTAACGGGCCTGAATGCCAAGGCCTTTGTTTCTGCAGACGTGCCCATACTGATCAGCCACGATTCTATCGGCGCATGGACATTTGGTGCGAATACATCCATCACGACAAATCTTAAGGGTATAAACGACCCCATTACTTTTATCAGCAGTGACGAGCTTTTAGCCGCCTTACAAAATGTTTATAATTTAGACACCACCGATTCAGTCACCACATACGATTTAGGCAGTGCCGCATCGATCACCGTCGACCCTGCAACCGGTGAAACAACATTCCAATTTGAAAACAACAGCGGGACCATCACCCGGGCTGCACAGATTACGGAGTTAAGTGTTGGATACAGTCGAAAAGTCTGGCAACAGGAAGACAATGAAATCTATGTCGGCATAAAACCTAAATTTTTCGATGTAGGGCTCTCTAACAACTTCGTGTTTATCTCCAATATCGAGAATGCGAGAGATATTTTCAATGCACTGGACAAATCGAGCTTCAATTACACACAGGACGTCGGCCTTGACCTCGGTACCATCTGGTCCAGCAAGCAGTACCAGCTAGGTGCCACACTGACCAATATCAATGAACCGGATTTTCAGTTTCCGGCTATCGACCTGAGCGGCATAACCAACCCTGATATAAAAAATGCCATCCTTAATACCCAGACCTATGTGATGGAGCGCCAGTTGAAACTGGATGCCGGTTATATCACCCCTGGCGGCGCATGGGGTTTAAACTTCGGGCTGGATGCTAACGCCGTACCTGACCCGATGATGGATGACTACCAGTGGGTTTCCGTCGGTGCCGGATTTGCTTCTGATAGCTGGTGGCTGCCCGGTGCGCGCATAGGCGCAAGAAAAAATATGGCGGGCACCAAACTGACCTATATTACCGCTGGTGTTACCGTGTTTAATATCGTTAACCTCGACCTTGCTACCACCACAGATACCATCACTATCAACGGTAAAACCGTACCTCGTGGCCTTATTGTAAACATTGGGGCGCAGGTACTATTCTAAAAAATAAACTTACCGTCATTGTTACATGCCGTTACCAAATTTATCATGGTGAATCTCTGTAGATTCACGCATACTTTTCAGAGCGACAGCATAACCACTTAAAATACCGAGCGCCCAGGATATACGTTCCCGGAAATAAGCATCCGCACCTTCATCGTTATCAGCGGCGTTCTCATTCAGAATTTTTTCGATATTGCGTAAGATCAGCTGTTCCGGGATATAACACAGACGATTATTTTTATAACTGCTCATGCGCAGTTCAGCGACCGGGTAAGCACCACCATCAGCTGATGACACGGTCACGATCAATGCCGGTTTATGCCCCAGTTCAAATCGGTTAAACATCAAAAAGAAATTTTTCAAACCCGCCGGAACCTGACCATGCCATTCGGGTGCAATAATAATAAAACCATCGCTTTCTGTTAATTGCTGCTTGAGAGGAGCGAGTCGCTCATTCCATTCTGCGCTGTCTTCCCACAGTGTTTGATCCCACAGTGGCAGCGGGTTATCTGCCAGCGCATAAACCCAGGGATCAATACCATCAAATTCATCAGATAAAGTTTTCTCCAGATAATGCGCCACTTTTTCACTTTGCGAAGGATTGCGGTGGCTGCCGCTGATAATGCTTATTTTCATAGTTTTAAACCTGATTAAAAATTAATAACTTATTGTAGTAAAAAAGAAAAAATATTAGTCCGCAAAAAAATCTAAAGAAAAACCTATCATCCACAGATGAACGCAGGTAAAAACATATATTTCGTAGGGCGGGCACTGTCCGCCGTTTCGTTAGTGTAATTACAGTGTGCTGTCGGGCAATGCCCGACCTACGTTATTAAACTAATTTAATCCACGAAGAGCGCAAAGAATATTTTCCGCTAATAAACGCTAATAAAAAACTTTTTTAATTTTAAAACATTTGCGTACATTTGCGGAAGACTATTTTTTAATCTTTAAACAACCAACACAGGCTCGTTCAATCGCGACAGCTGCTCACGCAACTCCAGCACATGCTGTTCCCAGTACTGGTTAGTATTAAACCACGGGAATGCCAACGGGAATGCGGAATCGCCCCAGCGTTTTGCCAGCCATGCTGCATAATGCATCATGCGTAAACTGCGCAGCGCTTCGATCAGGTGCAACTCCTTCAGATCCAGTTCGGCAAATTCCTCATAACCTTCCAGCAGGTCACATAACTGCTCTGTCATTTCCTGCCGTTCGCCTGATAGCAGCATCCATAGATCCTGAATAGCCGGTCCGTTACAGCAATCATCCAGATCTACAAAATGCGGGCCATCATCCGTCCACAAAACATTGCTGCGATGACAATCACCATGCAGACGTATGCTCTGATAATTTCCGCATTTATCAAATGCTGCCTGCACCTCTTTCAAAAGGTCATCTACCAATGTCTGATAAGCCAGTTGCAGGTAGTCAGGAATAAATCCGTGTTCCTGAAGATAAGAAGCGGGTTCATTCCCCATCCTGTTTATTTCAATTTTGTGCCGGTGCTCAAATGACGCAGTTCGTCCCACATTATGGATACGTGCGATAAACCGTCCCATCCAGTTTAGATCATCACGTGTCTCCAGGTCCGGCCAGCGGCCACCGCGCAAAGGATAGAGCGAAAAACGATAGCCCTGAAACTCGAACAAAGAAACGCCGTCAATTATTATCGGCGCCACCACGGGGATTTCCGACTCCAGCAGTTCAAGTGCAAATTGATGCTCTTCGCCTATCGCCTGATCACTCCAGCGACCGGGTCGGTAAAACTTGGTAATAACTGCATCACCCGCTTCCAGTTCACAGCGATACACACGGTTTTCATAACTGTTTAATGCCAGTAACCGGCCATTGGTTTCATAACCCAGAGATTCGACTGCTGCCAGTATGACCTCAGGGGTTAAATCAGTATAATCTTGCCTTAAATCAGTCATTTTCAAATTTCACTTATTATTGTGAGCCATAAAGCCGCTATCAACGAACTCGCACCACAGCCCGAAATCGAGTGCTGGGCACAGGGACATGAACCCGAAATTAGTCATTTAACCGGCCAGGTTATTCTAATCGAAGTTATCCAGGTAAATTGTCCTGGCTGCTTCGTACACGCCCTGCCGGAAGTTATTCGATTACACGAAAGCTATGAGCCACAGGGCTTAAAAGTATTTGCCATAGCCACCGCGTTTGAACATTTCGATCATAATACATTGAATAACCTGCAGCGTCTTCTGCAACATGGTGAATTGATCGGTGACCCGCTTTTTCAACTGGAGAAGGCCGATTTCCTTGAAGACAATAAATTACCCTATTCGATACCTTTCAGTGTAGCGATGGATAAGCTGGTGACAAACAGCTCAGGGGTCAGCGAAAAAGAAATAAACCAGCTCATTTTGAGCCAGATACCTGATTTCTTTGACGGAGCACTAGACGAAGAGCGTAAAATAACCATCTATCAGCAGGCTGAAAATTACCTGAAGGCTAAAACCTATGACGCACGCACCTTCGAGATGTATCAGCTACAGGGTACGCCTTCGAGCATACTGATCGACAAAAGCGGAGTCCTCAGGCAGGTATCGTTTGGTGCAACAAACACACTTGAATCAGATATACGGCAATTGCTTGCTCAGACTTAAACTGGAGGTCTGTTGTTGAGCCTTAAGAGAAGTTGGCAGTTTGCAGTCATCAGTTGGCAGTAAAAGCAAAACCCATCGTCTGCGCCGCTGAGAACGTAGGTTTTTAGTC
>JADFWF010000245.1 GCA_015222965.1 Pseudomonadota bacterium
AGTTGGCAGTTGGCAGTTGGCAGTAATTTTAAGAAATCACTGCGGCTTATAATACAGTTTTTCGCTTTTAACTGATAACTGCCTACTGCCAACTTATAACTGTTTCTTAAACTGTCTTAGCTGCTCACGTTCACGTTTATCCGGTTTACGTTTTGGTGTTGGCCTGGAGGCTGACGCCAGTTTTTTTATCTGCAGCTCCTGATCGCGTTTGAGACGGCTGGCCTCGGACTCTTCATAAGTCAAACAGGCTTCTTTAGCCGGGCGCCGTGTTTTATTGATGCCGATGACAGTAACTTCGTAGAAGTCACTTGCTTTCTGAATGGATAAGAGATCCCCTGCTTTAACCAGCCTGCCGGCCTTAACCCGCTGACCGTTCAGATGTACTTTACCGCCATTAACCGCGTCACTCGCCAATGATCGAGTTTTAAAAAATCGCGATGTCCATAACCACTTATCAAGCCTGATTCCGTCGTTTGCCATATGCCGTTATTCTGTCAGATTAATAAAGCGATGCCAACAATACCCAGTAACCACCACCAGAGACTGCTGCTCTCTTCCTCGGATTCATTGACTTCCGTTTTAACAACCGGTTTAATGATGCCCGGTTTTACTTCTACTTTTTTCGGCGCAACTTTTGGTAATGGTACGTACGCCGTTTCGCCTTTAGCGATCACTTCACTACCTGCTACATTGTGCACATCGACCAGGCCTTTAATCACTTCCAGATAAAAACCATCATCAGCATCGATCGTGCCACCACAACCCTTTGACTGGAAAACACGTAGCGCATACTCTGTGCCGCGTACACCAACACTGGCAACCGGCGTTTTTAATTCATAAACATCTTCAGTCATTTTACCGATCTGGCCGGTGACCTTTTTCAAACTACCCTGTAATAAATTTAATATACTGCGACGACTAGTCGAGTTAAGCGCATATTGCTCGATCACCATAATACTGAAACAACGCAGATCCAGTACCGCATCATCGATCATTTTCAAACGGACAAAACCTTCCTCTCCGGTAATAACTTTATCACCCAGATAAACTGGATCACCTTTAGCTAATTTGCGTGAAATTTTTCTTTTGTCTACAGCGATAACACTGCCACTGCTCTCGGCAACTGTACCAACCTTTTTTAGTCTTGCCTTGTTCGACCGTATCACGACTTTTTTTGGCAGCTCGAGTCGCACATCGGCTTTCATTTTTGTAGGGTCGTTATCAACAAACGCGTGTGGATTTAAACGAATGATTTCATTAGTAAGGTTCTGCCATTCTTTCCTGCGTTGCGGATACAGTCGCCTGACGATATTGTGCAGTGTTTGACCTTTCTGTACATGCAGATAACGGATATCGGAATCGTAAACTTCTTTCGCAAAAGAAACAGCTGGATTCAATCCAATAATAAACAGTAATATCAATAACTTAACTAAGTGCATTATACAAGGGAGGAGAATTTCGAGTGCATCAAGTATAGCTGTGGTTAAGATATTTTTTTAAATACCAGGGCTATAAAGTTAAATAATCTAAACCACAAAAAAAGGTACCCAGGATTCCCCGGATACCTTCTTATGGACAGGCTTTTTTATCTATTTATCGAGTAGCTTGTTTACACGTTTCACAAAACCAGCTGCATCTTCCAGAGGTGCGCCAGCCGCAAGCTGTGCCTGCTCGAACAACAGATGCGCATAATCCTCAAACAGGTCATCATCTGTTAGATCATTGAGCTTCTTAACCAGGCTGTGGTCAGGGTTCAGTTCCAGAATAGGCGCTGATTTAGGTGCATACTGCCCGGCAGCTTCCATGATCTGCTGCATCTGCGCACTCATGTCATTCTCTTCCATTACCAGGCACGATGGTGAATCAGTCAGACGTTGCGATAAACGCACTTCTTTAACATTGTCTCCCAGTACTTTGCTGGCATGCTCGATAACAGAGGTAAAAGTTTTCTCCGCTTCTTCCAGCTCTTTCTTGTCTTCTTCCTCATCGATATCCAGCGTACCGCGGGCGACTGACTGCAGTTTTTTGCCATCAAACTCGTCAAGATGCGACACCAGCCATTCATCAACACGATCATTCAGTAACAGTACTTCGATGCCTTTCTTATTGAAAAACTCCAGGTGCGGACTGTTTTTCGCTGCCGTGTAGTTATCTGCAACGATGAAGTAGATCTTGTCCTGCCCTTCAGACATACGAGAAATATAATCATCCAGTGTTACATTTTGCTCATCATTGTCATTATTCGTGCTGGAGAACAATAGCAGTTTTGCAATGCGTTCTTTGTTCGCCATATCTTCGATCGGACCTTCTTTCAACACCTGGCCAAAAGATTTCCAGAATGTAGCGTATTTCTCAGCATCATTTTTCTTCACTGATTCAAGCAGACTCAGTACTTTCTTCACCGAGGCACCCCGGATTTGGTCAATCACCTTGTTCTGTTGCAGTATCTCGCGCGATACATTCAGCGGCAGATCATCGGAATCGATAACACCTTTAACGAAACGCAGGTAGTTTGGCATCAACTGTTCAGCTTCATCCATAATGAAGATACGTTTTACATACAGTTTTACACCGCGCTTGTGGTCACGATCGAACAGGTCAAACGGTGGATTGGTCGGTATGTAAAGCAGCGATGTATAACTCTGATTACCTTCTACTTTTGAGTGAACCCAACTAAGCGGGTCGGTAAAATCCATGCTGACGTGTTTATAAAATTCGTTATAGTCATCTTCAGAAATATCACTCTTGTCGCGCGCCCATAAGGCAGACGCACTGTTAACACGCTCTTCTTTTGTGACGACATTGTCGTCGTCATCTTTTTCAGGCTTGCCTTCATCATCCAGTGCTTCTTCAGTCATCATCACCGGGATCGAAATATGATCAGAATACTGCTTGATGATGCTTTTTAGTCGATACGGACTGACGAACTCGGTTTCACCTTCTTTGAGGTGCAAGGTAACTTTTGTTCCGCGCGTTCCTTTATCGATGTTTTCCAGCGAAAAACTGCCTTCGCCGTCAGATTCCCATCGCACTGCTTCATCAGAAGAAGCGCCAGCGCGACGTGTCTCCAGTGTTACTTTGTCAGCAACGATGAAACTCGAATAAAAACCGACACCAAACTGTCCGATCATATTTGCGTCTTTTGCCTGTTCGCCACTCATCGCTTCTAAGAATTTTTTAGTGCCGGAACTGGCAATAGTACCTACATTGTCGATAACTTCCTGGCGTGACATACCGATGCCATTATCACTGATAGTGATGGTTTTAGCCTCTTCATCAAAATCAACGTGTATCGATAGTTCGGAATCGCCATCGTACAGGCTATCATCAGCCAAAGCCTCAAAACGCAGCTTGTCACAGGCATCAGAAGCATTAGAAACAAGTTCCCGCAGGAAAATCTCCTTGTTTGAATACAGTGAGTGCGTCATCAGGTGCAGGATCTGACGGGCTTCAGTTTGAAATTCGAGGGTTTCTTTACTCGCTTCAACGCTCATTTTTTACTCCAAAAGTAGAAATTTATTAAAAATTTATTGATTCCGTTGAACATGGGCATGATATTGCTATTTTCAAGTGGTAGTTTGAGAAACTTTTTAAACGCATTTTCTCTTCAAAAACTGCAGCTAAATATCCCAACCTGACTCAGTTATACCAAGTTCAAACTTTTCAAATGTCCTAAAAAGAGGATGAAGTTTATTTAAGGGCACCTCTAT
>JADFWF010000246.1 GCA_015222965.1 Pseudomonadota bacterium
AAAACTTTAAAAAATTATCTCTCGCAAAGCCGCAGAGCTCGCAGAGAAAGAACAAAAAATAGATTGTCGTCATGCCGGCGAAGGCCGGTATCCATGCTTAAAGCGCGTACCAGACTGATAGATGGATGCCGGCCTTCGCCGGCATGACGTATTTAGCCAGTTAAAATTTACTCTGTGAGCTCTGCGGCTTTGCGAGAGAAACTGTTTTTATTCGTATGTCCGCTACTGGCCGTTAGCAGCCATTCTAATATACAGCTATTTCAAGAAAAATTGAATTATAGAGACAAGAACAGCTGATAAGCGGGGTTATCCGTCTCTTCCCAATACGGATAAGCCAGCGTATCAAGATACTGCCCCAACTGCTTACGCTCACCCTCAGGTATCTGCAAACCGACCAGTACCCTGCCAAAAGCATCACCATGGCTGCGAAAATGAAACAGGCTAATGTTCCAGCGGTTGCCTATACTGACCAGAAAATCCAGTAATGCACCGGGACGTTCGGGAAACTCAAAACGATACAGCACTTCATCTGCTAGTGCCGCACGGCCACCGACCAGGTAGCGCACATGCATCTTTGCCATCTCATCATCAGTCAGATCCAGCACCGGGTACTTTTTCTTTTTAAGCCTCTGCATCACATCCAGGCGCTCGCTCATACCCTCTCGCAGCTGCACACCAACAAACACCTGTGCATCTTTTTCATCAGCATAACGATAGTTAAACTCGGTGATACCGCGCTTGCCGATGGTCTGGCAAAAAGTTTTAAAACTGCCAGGGCGTTCAGGAATAGTCACCGCATAAAGTGCTTCACGCTGCTCACCAATTTCAGCGCGCTCAGATACGTGGCGCAAACGATCGAAATTCATGTTCGCGCCGCTGTTGATAGCAACCAGCGTCTTGCCGCTCAACTTTTTCTGTGCCACATATTTTTTTAAGCCGGCAACCGCCAGTGCGCCGGCGGGCTCTGTGATCGAACGGGTATCATCAAAGATATCTTTGATCGCCGCGCAGATCTCATCGGTGGTCACCGTCAGTATCTCATCGACACATTGTTTTGCCACACGGAAAGTCTCTTTGCCGACCTGCTTTACGGCGACGCCATCAGCAAAGATACCCACATGATCCAGCACCACACGCCGTTTCTTTTCGAACGCTGATGCCATGCAGGCAGCATCTGCCGGTTCGACACCGATAATCTTTGTTTTCGGGCTCAGGTATTTAACGATCGAACCGATACCGGCAATCAAACCACCGCCACCAACGGGCACAAAAATAACATCGATAAAATCAGCATGCTGACGGATAATCTCAAGACCAACCGTTCCCTGCCCGGCGATCACGTCGGCGTCATCATAAGGATGAATGAAATCCAGCTTCTGCTTGCGTGCATATTCGGTCGCATACTCACAGGCTTCATCATAGTTATCACCGATTAAAATCGTTTTCGCACCATAGGACTTAACCGCGTCCACCTTGATGCCCGGTGTGGTCTTGGGCATGACGATGATAGCATCCAGACCCAGTTTTTTAGCCGCTAGTGCAACACCCTGAGCATGATTGCCAGCAGAGGCAGCGACCACGCCTTTTACTTTTTTGGATTGCGTTAACTGGTATATCCGGTTGTAGGCGCCACGCAGCTTGAAAGAAAAAACACTCTGCAGGTCTTCACGCTTGAGCAGCACCTGGTTACCCTGACGTTTGCTTAAAGTGATAGCGGGGTCAAGCGGCGTCTCTATGGCGACATCATAAACCCGGGCAGTCAGAATTTTTTCTATGTATTTCTTAGTCATTTTTTAAAAAAGTTGGCAGTTATCAGTTGGCAGTCGTCAGTATAAAACCTTATTGATTGTAGGCTAGCATAATAAAGCATGAAAAGATTAACTGTCCACAGATGAACGCAAATGAACGCCAATAAAAACTAAAGAAAATAGGTAGTGTCATCCTTCGGCTTTGCTCAGGATGGAAGCAAGGAAAAATTGTTTTTATTGGCGTTCATTTGCGTTCATCTGTGGACAATATTGTTTTTAATGTTTTCTGCACACCTGACGAGCGGGACATGCACCACTATTAACTACAGGCATTTCACGGTATTATTCGTGCCAGAATTTTTAAGAGATACTCACGGGAGTAAATTATGACCCAGGATGAAATGAAAAGAAAAGCGGCAGAAGCGGCTTTAGAATATGTTATTGCTGATGAGATCGTCGGTGTTGGCACCGGCTCGACAGTAAATCACTTTATCGATGCACTGGCCGAGATCAAACACAAGATCAATGGCGCTGTTTCCAGCTCTGTGGTCTCTACTGAGCGCATGGAAGCTCATGGTATCAAGGTCTATGACCTGAACGAGGTCAACGGCATCGAGGTCTACATCGACGGTGCTGATGAGTCAGATCATTACCTGAACCTGATCAAAGGCGGTGGCGGCGCTTTAACGCGCGAGAAGATCATCGCCGGCGCCAGCAAGAAATTCGTCTGTATCGCTGATGAGTCCAAACTGGTCGATGTCATGGGTGAGTTTCCGCTGCCTGTCGAAGTCATCCCCATGGCGCGCAGTTTTATTGCCAGAGAACTGGTAAAACTCGGTGGACGTCCGGTCTATCGTGAAGGTTTCGTCACCGATAACGGCTGCGACATCCTGGATGTGCATGACCTTAAGATCATGGAGCCGATAAAACTGGAAAACGAGTTAAACAAACTGCCCGGCATCGTGACCGTAGGTATCTTTGCCAATCGTCCTGCGGATGTATTGATATTAGGCACACCGCAAGGCGCTAAAACAGTTCTGTCTAAATAACCTCAAAGTTATATCCGTCATTACGAGGAATATAAAAAACCGCAAACATGATGTTTGCGGTTTTTTTTGGGCGAAAAAAAACGGGATCCGAAGATCCCGTTTTTTTAATGCTAAACCGAAGTCGATTTAGAACTTTTTACGAATACCAAAAGACAGCATAGACTCATCTCTGTTATCTTGATCTTCAGAACGTGCACCGTAAGCTACATACACATTAGTCATCTTAGACATCTTGTGGTTGTAAGCTACAGCCAGACCTGTTGAATCATTAGCTAGAGCTGGAGCACCACCTACTGAGAGTTCTTTTCTGTCCTGGATACCATAAGTAAGACCAATCATGTTGTTCTTGTTAATGTTGAATGTACCTTGGGCATGGATGTAATCAGCGCCTACACGATCTTCAGCAGCTTCATACTGCAGAGCTACAGAGAAAGCTTTAGTGTGGAATTTACCACCAAGTTTTGCAGCTGATTCAGTATCACAAGCCGGTGCTGTACAAGTAAGCGTATCTGCAGTCGGGCCAGAAATCCAGTCTGCATATACTAAGAACGCCTTGTTAGACCAGCGCAGGCCAATACCTGAAGTTTCATCGTTATTGCCAGTGAAAGTAGTATTTGCTACTAACTGGATACCACCCATCTTAGGAGAAACGTATTGCAGTGTATTAGTTTGACGACCGTTGATGTTACCGCGACCGCCATGCATTGAAGATTGTGTTTTGATTAAACCACGACCCTCAACCGGTGTACGGTAGAACGCGTCAACTTTTCCGCCCATCTGTTTGTAGTTAGAAGACATGGTACCTACTTTAACTGCACCAAAACCGCCTTTCAGACCAACAAACTGGTCACGACCAGTCAGTAAACCAGAACCACTAGTTTTAGGGTTGCCTGCATCAGGTGTTGCAGTCGGATCACCAGCGATATCGATTTCCCACTCAGCTTTATAGATAGCTTTTAAACCATCGCCAAGGTCTTCAGAACCTTTCACACCCAGAGATGATGTGTTGCTAGACATTTTAATGTTGTTGTCAGCGTTTGGTACATCATTATCTGCTGCGTTGATAGACAGGTGAATGTTACCGTAAACTTTTGGCTCTGCCACTGCAGCTGTTGAAGCTACCATAGACGCGGCTACTGCCATTACTAATATTGATTTTTTCATTATGCAAGACTCCTGCATTATTAAGTTATTATGATCATAGCTATGATTACAAAATGTGATTACAACGTGACGCTTCCCCCAATGAAAGCGGTTCGCACTCATCTACAAAAGCGGCCCAGTAAACTAATACCAAGCTGATGCAAGCACATTAACCTTTTATCTACGTACACCATCTTTGGGCGCTTAGTAGAAAAAGATTAAGGGGAGTATATGC
>JADFWF010000247.1 GCA_015222965.1 Pseudomonadota bacterium
GCAGTGCTGGATTTTCTTGAACGCCTGGCGCCTTTTAGTACGCCTGACATGCTGGTAAGAGATCATTCACCTCTGATGGCAGCGCCAGAATACACTGCCAGTCCAGAGCATAATGCCAGTCCTGAACTCAGTGCCTTGGTTGAGTTATGAGAGTTGTTATATGAGTGATTCGAAAAAAATGGTTACAAAAAAGAAAAAACCGGCGTTAAGCATGAAAAAACGCCAGAGCCAGAGACGCGATTTTATTCGCTCATCACTCCTGGCCGTCGGCTTTGTATCATTGTCTCTGACAGGGCTGCTGCCTGTCGTTCAAGGACGTTCAGCCAGGTTGCGGCCACCGGGTGCATTGAAAACCACGCTCGATGAACAGGAATTTTTTGCTGCATGTATAAAATGTGGTCAATGTGTTCAGGTATGCCCGGTAAATGCGATAAAACTGGCTGATCTTGATGAGGGCGTCGGTATCGGCGTACCCTATATTGATGCAAGAGAGCAGGCCTGTGACTTTTCATGTGACGGACTGCAATGTGTATTGGCCTGTCCAACAGGCGCTTTAACACACGACCTGGATTACCCCGCAGATACACGCATGGGTTTCGCCCGTATGGATAACCCGAAAACCTGTCTCGCAGCCATGGGCCAGGGTTTTAAGGGGCAGGTCAGAGGTCCGGATTTTAAAGGTTTGCTGAGATACGATGAGATTGACCGTTGGTCACCGATTCCTGTTGCCGATCATCCCTATGACCTTGAGCTCTGCGATCTATGTGTACGCCAATGTCCGATAGAGATACGCATAAGCCAATGTGCTGCACAGGAAGAAGAGCGTGCTGCTGCTATAGAAGCTGGAAAACAAGCCGGAAAAGTAGCGCGGGTAGCAGAACAACATGGTAATGAATGTCCACCAAAACATGCGATCGAGTTACAGGCAATTGAATCTGATGATGGCCTGAAGAGAATGTTACCGGTGATACTGGACGGCTGCGTTGGCTGCGGTGTCTGTGAGATGATATGCCCGGTTGAAGAGAGCCCCTCGATTGTCGTCGATATTGATAAAATTACCAACTGGGCATAGTAGCAGGATATTGCAGCAGGGGTATGACAGGTAGCTGATATGAAATATATTTTAGAGTCTTTATCACAGGTGTTCGGCAATGCGCCGACCCGTCCGGACAAAGAAAAACAGTCTGATGAATTAAAAAAAATCTATCAGGGCAAGATAGGCAATCTTAGTAAAGCAGAAATTGAGGCGGTACACACAGAGCACCATAGCCATTTTTTCAGGAAGTGGCAAAGACGACGCTGGATTACATTGATCCTGGTGAACGTGCTGTTCCTGGTGTCTTATAAATATGATGTACAGTTGCTTGAAGGCGCCATGACGGCGTCACGCTTTGTCGGCTTTCACTTTGCCGATCTGAATTCTGCTCTGCAGGTCATGCTGGCCTATAAACATGTTGTACTAAACCTGGTCATCGGCACCACGACCGTTTTTATAATGTGGTTGTTATTGGGCGGCAGAACATTTTGTTCCTGGGTGTGCCCGTACCATTTGTTATCCGAATGGGCGGAGTACCTGCATCTTTGGTTAGTAAAGAAAAAGATAATAAAAAACCACACCTTTCATCGTAAAACCCGCAGCGTGTTGTATGTTATTTTCGCCTTACTGGCATTGCTTTCCGGTTATACGGTTTTTGAAACCATCTCTCCTACAGGCATAGTCAGTCGTGCCATAATTTACGGACCGGGTGTGGCCCTGTTGTGGGTAGGCGCATTGCTGTTATTTGAAGTGTTTTATTCTCGCCGTGCATGGTGCCGATATATTTGCCCTATCGGTGTTACTTATGCAGCGGTGGGTACCCTGTCGCCGGTACGTGTCGTATATAATGCCGAAGCTTGTCATCACGAAGGTGATTGCCGCAAAATATGCCTGGTGCCGCATGTGCTTGATATGACCATCAGGGGTCGTGCTCATACAGTGGATCAGGATGTCATCGCTGATTGCACACGCTGTGGAATGTGTGTCGATGTTTGCCCGACAGATTCGTTAAATTTTAAAATTAAAGGGCTGGATACATTTCTTTGACTTTATGGTCTTTGATTTTTTGTATTGTATTCTCGGATCTGGTAATGATTAACTTCTCCAATGTAGAAAAAAGCTTTCGGCGCAACACTGTGCTTAAAGATATCAACCTGAAAATTGAGCGTGGCCAGCGTGTCGCGCTGGTAGGTTCTAATGGTGCCGGTAAAACCACCTTGATAAGGTGCCTGTTAGGCGAATACAACTGCAGGGGAAAGGTCACCATCGATGATCTGGATCCCAGGGAACATCGCCAGCAGGTATTATTAAAAGTTGGTTTTGTA
>JADFWF010000248.1 GCA_015222965.1 Pseudomonadota bacterium
ATGACAGCGATTTTTGGATTTAGATTGCGCTTAAAATTCAGCCGCCTCGACTTCACTATAGGCCTGTGCACCCTGTGGTCCTAATAGGTCGTTGTAACCCTGCCAGTCTTTATATGCAGCTGTAGTATCTTTGGTGATAGCAAGAACATCACTGCTGTCGAGATCATCTTCGAATGCTTTTTGTGCTGCCTGATATACCTGAACCAGGTAGTTAAGATACGTTTCCACCATGGCCTTGTCACCTGTTGGTCCATGACCGGGTATGTAGGTGTTTATATCAGATTCAAGGATGGTTTTAATCGTAGAGATATTTCCCTGGAATGTGCCGTCGGATGTTCTCGGGATGCGAAGTGATAAAACGTTGTCGCCGAGAAATATTACGGAGCTTTCGACGACTTCGATCATGATGTCAGTTTTTGTATGCGCGATACCGTAGTGGTGAATCTTAAACTGTGTGTCACCGACTTTGATTACATCTGTATTATCAACAGTAAGGTTGGGTGCAACAACCTCTGTGCCCAAGCTGGCACCTTCGGTGAGAGTGTTCATGGTATTAACCCAGTTTTCGCCTTCACCATTTTCTATCTCTACCAGCATTTCCGGATGGCCATATATTTTTACATCCGGGTAGGCCGCTTTGATGGCTTGATTTGCTAACCAGTGATCACCATGGATGTGAGTGTTAAAAATTGCAACGACAGGCTGGTCACTAACTTTTTTAACTTCTGCCAGAACATTTTCACCGACGTGTACGGTAGAACCTGGGTCGACCATGACCAGACCTGCAGATGTTTTTACGATGCCAGGATTGTTCATGAATCCTTTGTTTTGTGGGTTGGGCAGTTCACGCGGGCCATGCATTACCCAGGTATTATCTGTTACTTGCTCAAAGGTAAAAGGAAAATCATTATTTTTTACAGCGGCTGATTCAGCTGCGACCTCTGATGTTTTCTGGCTGCCTGCATTAGTGTCACTTGCACCGTTGTCACCGGAAGGAGAGCAGGCGCTCAGTAATACGATAGAGTAAATAGATATCAGGGTTCTTATATGGTGGTTCATTATGAAGTACCAGTTGGTTATATATTTAAGAGTAGCAGTGCCATTGCTATTGCAGCAGGTAATGCCTGTAGAAATAAGATGGAACGTTTTGCGGTTATCGCACCGTATATGCCGGCAATTATAATACAGCTGAGGAAAAAGATAAGCGCGTCGAAGCCACCGGTGCTGACCAGCCCCCATAACAATCCTGCTGCTAGAAAGCCATTATATAGTCCCTGACTCGCTGCCAGTGGTGCCGATTGTTTTGCGTAATCTTCTTTTAAGCCAAACGTTTTTCGTCCGAAAGGGGTGTTCCATAAAAACATCTCCAGGATGAGAAATAGTATGTGTAAAAGAATAACAATGCTTATGGCGATGGTTGTTAAGATGCTCATAGTTTTTCCTTTGTGTGGTTCTCGTCATTGCGAGGAACGAAGCAATCTTGGAGTGATGGGTTCGCTGCTAACTGATTGCCACGCTATCGCTCGCAATGACGATGTTTATTTTGCGGTAAGTTTTTTTAATTTTTTCTGCATTTCCTGGTAACCGATTTCTCGTAGTTTTTTAATATTATTATCCGGTATCTGTTCGACATCCGGGTAGTTGGCAATAGCTTTTTCGAGTCCGCTTTCTCTTATCAGGTGCAGCATCGGGTAGGGTGAGCGGTTGCTGAAGTTGCTGGCGTCATCTTCAGTGCTGCCTTCAAAGCAATAGTCCGGGTGAAAGCTGGCTATCTGGTAGCTGCCAGCGTAATCCATATCTTCCAGCAAGTGGTTGGCGAGATCCAGCAACTGGAGGTAGTTATCGAATGACTGGTAAGCATCAGGGTAGATTAACAGGCTGGTTTCTATCTCTGCAGAAGCATCCAGCCGGGTAAAACATTCCGCCAGTTGATGTAGATGCTGTTCTGTAGAATCACCGGAATTTACCGTGTATTCGATATGATTATTCTGAAAAGGTCGTGAGGCAAAAGGGCAGAGGTTTAAACCGATCACGATCTGTTCTACCCAGTTTTTTGTTTGCTGGATAACGGTCTGTTCTTGGGCGCTCACGATTATATTTGTGACAGGCTTAATGCAGATCGAGTTTGGCCAGCTCGCTCAGTATCTGTGTGATCAATGATTCACCCTGTGGCCCCATGCGGGTACAGAGTTTGTCGATATCACGTTCGCCATCGATCATGTCTTTTATTATCGCACTGAAGCTCGCCATGTCACCGCCGGCCTGGGACATCTGCTCGGCCATCGACCCTAACATGGAAAGTGAATTGTGGTTGCCACGACGCGCTTCATCGATCAGGCGGGCAAACATGGGTGCTGCCTGAGAGGCATCACCTGCCTGCTCTGTTTCCGGTAAAGTTTCCGGGTCCTGTAAACCGCGTAATATACTGTCAATGATAATCGCATCTTCATCATCAAGGCCATTAATCAGAGCCTGGTCGCGATTGCCGGCAACGATTTTATTTATGACGTTGACCAGATCCTGCCAGCCGTTTTGTGCAGACTGTTGCAATACCTGGTCCAGGTGCGGTTTTAGTTCCTGGTTATGGATGGTATGCACGACAGCTAAGATCAAGCTGGAATGTAGTTGCAGTATCTGTTCGTTTTTATCAGGTGCTGGCATGGTGTTTGAGTGTTAAGTTTATTGATACTCGAGGATACCTTAAATTTAGTTGGCAGTCATCAGTTGGCAGTTTGCAGTAAAAAGCAGAAAACTGTTTTAGAATTTACTGCCAACTGATGACTGCCAACTTTTTTAAAGCTTTTTAATCTTCTCTGCCTGTTCTTCAAACTGTTCTATCGATTTTGTCATCTCTGCCAGGCGTTCACGTTCTTTTTCGACGACCGCAGCGGGTGCTTTATCGACAAAGTTTTTATTGATCAGTTTGGCCGTAGTTTTATCGACATTGGCTTGTATTTTTCCGATCTCTTTTTCCAGCCGCGCGAGCTCTGCATCTTTATCGATGAGGCCGGCAAGTGGAATAAGTATCTTCATTTCACCGACCAGGGCAGTCGCAGACTCCGGTGCTTCATCTTTTTTACCTAACCATCTGCTGCGTTCGATCCTGGCCAGCGTTTCGATGAATATTTGGTTGTCAGCATAAAGTGTTTTATCGTTATCTGTGGCGTTCTGTAATAGCAGTGATAATGGTTTTCCAGGTGGTATATCCATCTCGGAGCGAATACGGCGAACACCGCTGACGAAGGTTTTTACCCACTCCAGGTCTGTTTCTGCTTTCTCATTAATCTTGCTGCCATCTGACTCGGGGTAAGGCTGTATCATGATACTTTCTCCTTTCTTACCAGCGAGCGGGGCAACAAACTGCCAGCATTCTTCGGTGATGAAAGGGATGATCGGATGATTTAATCGCAGCAATGTTTCCAGTACGCGTACCAGTGTACGACGTGTGCCGCGCTGTTCGTTTTCAGGCGTCTGTTCGTTGAATAAAACAGGTTTGGATAACTCCAGGTACCAGTCACAGTAGTCTTCCCAGACGAAGGTGTACAGGTCTTGAGCGATCAGGTCTAATCGCGAAATTTCACTGTGTGCTTCGATACGTGCTTCAACACGTTGCAGGCGTGAGATGATCCAACGGTCTGCTAATGACAGGACAATATCAGGATTGTCTGTTCCATCTGCTAACAGCCCCGTGTCTTTGTCTTCGGCCTGCATCAATACATAACGTGTTGCGTTCCATATCTTGTTGCAATAATTCCGGTAGCCTTCGATACGTGCTGGTGAAAAAACCACATCGCGGCCGGTGGTCGCCAGAGAGGCAAAAGTGAAGCGCATGGCGTCGGTGCCTAATGCCGGGATACCATCAGGGAAATTTTTACGGGTAATCTTTTCGATACGTTCGATCTGGTGTGTCTGCATCACAGCAGAAGTGCGTTTCTCTACCAGCGCTTCCAGGTCGATACCATCGATGACATCGATTGGGTCGAGCACGTTGCCTTTTGATTTCGACATCTTCTGGCCTTCGGCATCACGTACCAGGCCGTGCACGTAAACTTCACGGAAGGGAACGTCATCCATGAACTTAAGGCCCATCATGATCATGCGGGCAACCCAGAAGAAAATAATATCGAAACCGGTAACCAGTATATTGGTCGGGTAATAGGTTTCTAGCTCCGGTGTTTTTTCCGGCCAGCCCAGGGTCGAAAATGGCCACAGAGCGGAGGAGAACCAGGTATCTAAAACATCCTCATCCTGCGTTAGCGGGAAATCTTCCGGCAGTTTATTTTTGCTGCGAACATCATCAATGTCATAACCGACATAGACGTTGCCGTGATCGTCATACCAGGCAGGAATTCGATGGCCCCACCATATCTGGCGTGAGATGCACCAGTCTTCGATGTTGTTCATCCATTCGAAGTAGGTGTTTTTCCAGTTGTCAGGGACAAATTTGATGTCGCCATTTTCTACGGCTTCGATGGCCGGTTTCGCCAGCGGCTCTACTTTGACGTACCACTGGTCTGTTAAGTAGGGTTCGATGACAGCGTTAGAACGGTCGCCGCGAGGTACCACGAGCTTGTGCTCATCAACTTTTTCCAGTAGCCCGGCAGCTTTGAGGTCGGCAACGATCTTTTTTCGGGCTTCATAACGATCCATGCCGATATATTCATCCGGGATGACGTTATGGATGTCATCTTCGTTGTCTCTTATCGCAGCATTGTGGGTAAAAATATTGATCAAGCCGCCATTAGGCAGATTACGAACATCAGTTATATCTTTGTGACGTGTCCATACCTGGTAGTCGTTAAAGTCATGGGCAGGAGTGATCTTCACACAGCCGGTACCAAATTCCGGGTCGACATGTTCATCTGCGATGACAGGGATCTTACGACCGGTAAGCGGCAGCTCAAGAAACTCACCTAACAGGTAGGAGTAACGCTCATCGTTAGGGTGAACGGCTACTGCGCAGTCACCCAATAAGGTTTCCGGGCGGGTAGTGGCGACCACCACATGACCGGCGCCGTTACTGCGCGGGTAGCGCATATGCCACATATGGCCGTTTTCTTCTTTGGATAATACTTCCAGATCTGAAACTGCGGTGTGTAATACCGGGTCCCAGTTCACCAGACGTTTGCCGCGATAGATCAGACCCTCTTCGTGCAGGCGAACGAATACTTCGGTGACGGCGGCTGACATGCCTTCGTCCATGGTGAAACGTTCACGCGACCAGTCCAGCGAGGCGCCCATACGGCGTAGTTGTTTGGTGATGGTATTACCGGACTGCTCTTTCCATTCCCAGATCTTTTCGGTGAATTTTTCGCGGCCAAAGTCGTGGCGGGTTTTACCTTCAGCATTGACCAGACGTTCGACTACCATCTGCGTGGCGATGCCTGCGTGGTCGGTGCCTACCTGCCACAAGGTGTTGTCACCTATCATGCGGTGATAGCGGATCATGGTGTCCATGATGGTGTCCTGAAAAGCATGTCCCATGTGCAGACGCCCGGTGACGTTTGGCGGTGGGATCATGATGCAGAAGTTTTCACAATCTGCTTTTTTATCAGAACTTTCGCAACGCTGGTCGGCATTAAAATAACCGTTATTTTCCCAGATTTCGTACCACTTGCTTTCGATGGCTTGCGGGTCGTAGGTTTTTCCCATTTCGGACATTAGTATGGACTCAGTTGAGCAGATTCAAAGCGCTGAATTATACAACATGACGAGCAGGCTTGCTGTACTTGGGCGCCTGTTGCTGAGCCTTAAGAGAAGTTGGCAGTTATCAGTTGGCAGTCGTCAGTAAAAGCAAAACCATAGATTGAGCCACACAGCCTGCGACTTTTTGGTTATTTTGTTTTTAACTGATAACTGCCAACTTCCAACTTCTCTTCCTGGCCTGTTTAAGGCTTCGAGTTCCCCAGTTTTTCTTCCAGTGCCTGTTGTATAAGAAAACGTAATTGTTGCTCCAGGTCTGGCATCATCTGTTTGACCACATCATCTACAATGGCATCGATATCGACAGGCATCTCTGAATCAACGGTATGAATACTGATGGCTGGCTGTGCTTCGGGCTGGTAATCGATAACATCACTGTCATTGATATCGGTTTTATCCTCTTCGGGCTGATAATCAATCAGTGCTGATTCGATGCTTTTGGTTTCGTCGCTCTCAGGTTCATCGACTATGACATTATTATTAAATGTATCGATTGCCGTAATTTCCGGCTCGACTGTTTCAACGTCAATATCTGCGGCATCACCTTTAAACAGGTCAAGTGTGTTGTCGTCCGAGCCGTCCTCTGTGTCTAAAATCTCAGTATCTGCTTCTTCAGAAAGCGGTTTATCATAGGCCGTATCCGCCGTATCGGTGTTTTCACTATCGACGTCATTGTCGATAATATCATCGAGGATCGGAATACTTTTAGGGTCGTAATCGGGCATCTATTTATTAGCTTGTATCTTATCAAGCACATATTGGGCGAGTAAGCTGACGGGTCTGCCTGTTGCGCCTTTGTGTGTCCCGCTTTTCCAGGCGACGCCGGCGATATCAAGGTGGGCCCAGTGATATTTTTTGGTAAATCGTGAGAGGAAACAGGCTGCTGTAATCGTACCGGCACCTTTACCACCTATGTTTGCCATGTCAGCAAAATTACTCTTTAACTGATCCTGATAATCATCCCACATTGGCAGTTGCCAGCAGCGGTCACCGCTGGTCTGACCTGCGGACAAAAGGTCATTAGCTAACGGGTTATGATTGCTGAGCAGTCCTGCCGGATGCGCGCCCAGTGCAACGATGCAGGCACCGGTCAAGGTCGCGATATCGATAACGACATCCGGATCAAATTTTTCAGCGTATGTTAAAGCATCACATAATATGAGCCGGCCTTCAGCATCCGTATTCAGGATCTCGATGGTCTGGCCTGACATGCTGGTGACGACATCGCCTGGACGGCTGGCAATACCATCAGGCATATTTTCAACGGTGGGTATGATGCCGACGACATTGACTGGCAGCTGCAGGTCGGCACAGGCGCTGAGCACACCGATAACACTTGCTGCACCGCACATGTCGTATTTCATCTCATCCATGGCTGCACCGGGTTTCAGGCTGATGCCACCGGAATCAAAGGTTACGCCTTTGCCGACAAAAACGATCGGTGCCTGTTTTTTATCACCGGCCGAGTATTCGATGGTAATGAGCTTTCCGGGTTCGCGGCTGCCTTTAGATACCGATAACAGGGCACCCATGCCGAGTTTTTCCATGTCCTTCTCTTCGAGCACACTGGTTTTTACATTGGCGTGCTGGGTTGCCAGTTTAACTGACTGTTTCGCGAGGTAGTCCGGGGTGCACATGTTTCCGGGTAAATTCCCCAGGTCTTTTGCCAGGTGAATACCGGCAGAGATAGCCATGCCCTGACGCACTGCCTGTTCGCCCTGCATCAGCTGGCCGCGGCCATTCACGCTAAAAATAAATTTTCTTAGCGGGCGTCGGGCTTCTTCTTTTTTGGATTTGAGCTGATTGAATTTGTACAGGCACTCATCGATGGCTTCGATCGAGTGCTGTATCTTCCAGCTTATCTCTTTACGTTTAACCGGTATCTCGGTGAGGTAAGAGGCAATTTCAGTGGCACCGCTTGCTTGCAGTGTTTTTACCATGTTGCAATTTATTTTGTAGAAAGTCTTAAAGTTGATATCTTTCTCTTTGCCGCAACCGATCAGTAGTACACGGTCACATAATGTGTTCTCAACGTTATGCAGCAACAGGGTGTTGCCAAGATCACCTTCGATCTCACCGCGGCGCACCAGGTTGGAGATGTAGCCGTTACTGGCCTTATCGATAATCTTTGCCGATGAGGAAAGTTTTCTCGAGGCAAAAACCGGTATCACAACGCATCCGATACGCTGTTTTTCAGGGTTGCCGCTTTTTACTGTATATTCCATGGGGTATCCGCCATCAGAGTTATTTTGAATGTCTGCTAAGACAAAAAATGATAGCGGAGATTGTATGCAATTTAAACCACAGGCGGTAGTGAAATGTTCGTTTTTTATGTCATTTTTGAGTTATCTCATGAATTATTACTGTTTACAGAAGTTTTCAGGTTAAACTTCTGTAAATACAGGCTTTAAATTTAATGAAACTGACTGCTACAACGAAATGAAGTTGACTATAATCGACAAATACATCGCAAAAGAGCTGCTGGTCGCCTGCCTTTCAGTGCTTTTTATATTGCTCATTATCGTGCTTAGTACTGAACTCGTTCATCTTTTAAAGTGGGTGTCACAAGGGGTCATCCCTGTTTCTGCATTATTGGCTTTTATAAGCAACAGCCTTCTTGAATTTACCGTGGTCCTGATCCCGCTCAGTATGCTGATGGGTATCTTGATCGCATTTGGCCGGCTCTACCGTGATAGTGAGATGGCGGCGATCATGTCGGCGGGTATCGGTCCTATACAGTGGTATCGTCCGCTGCTGATGATTGCTATCCCGTCCACGATACTGGTGCTGGTACTGATGCTGTTCGTCAGGCCGATGATTACCCAGCAACGCGCACAGATATTTGCCGAGATCCAGAGTAAGGCAGAGGTCGATACTTTACTGGTCGGGCAGTTTAACCGCGCCAGCAAGGGGGGCGGTGTGCTGTTTCTTGAATCAGCGGATCAAGACAGCAAGAAAATTGAAAACGTATTTTTTCAGCAGCACGATGAAGGTAAAAATCATGTGGACCTGGCGACCACTACCAGCAGTTTTTATAACGAGGAAGGCCGTCGCTATATGATGATGCACGACGGCACACATTATGTGGGCGCTGCCGGTGAAGCGGAGTTTAAAATTGTTAAATACAAAGATTACGGAATTCATATCGTTAAAAAGCAGGTGGTGGCGGATCTTACTGAAAAATCCAAAAGTATTGTCCAGCTCTGGTATTCGGACATTCCTAAAGACCAGGCTGAGCTGCAATGGCGGTTTGCTCTGCCGATAGCAACGATCATCGTTGCTTTTATGGCACTACCGTTAAGCCACACGGATCCTCGTAGCGGCAGATATGGCAAACTGGCGGCGGCATTAATCTTGTATCTTCTGTATTCCAATTTTCTTGGTGTCGGCAAAACATGGATCGTGCAGCAGAAAGTGCCGCTGTGGGTCGGTACCTGGTGGGTGCATCTTATCGCCATCGTCTTCACTTTTTACCTGCTGAAACGCAGCGGTTATTTGATCGGCATGAGGATTGGCGGGTCAGCTGGAAATAACAAAGGAGAGCAGAGTGGTTCTTGATCGCTACATCGCAAAAGCCGTCACTTCAGGTTGTTTGATGGCCTGTTTTGTCATGCTGTCGATATTTGCCTTCGTCGATTTTGTTTCTCAGTTAAACAGTGTTGGCATAGGTGATTATGGTGCGTTGCAGGCAGCGGTATTTGTCCTGCTACGCTTGCCGCAACGGTTGTATGAACTTTCGCCGTCAATATTATTGCTCGGCGGCATTCTGTCTTTAGGCGCGATGGCGGCCAACTCTGAACTAATCGTGATGCGTGCTTCAGGCGTCAGCACGATGCGGATCACGCGCTCGGTGTTGCAGACAGGTTTTATCATCGCGATACTGGTTGCTCTTCTGGGTGAGTACGTGGTGCCTTCAGCAACCAGGACGGCCAAAACATATCGCGCACAGGCGATGGAGAATAAGTTGATCGTCGGTGGTACTAATGATATCTGGGCACGAGATGGTAATCGTTACGTCAATGTGAAACAGATTTTACCTGACCAGCAATTACAAAATATCTATGTCTATGAACTGGACGACAACCGCCAGATGAGCACAATGATCTATGCTGAGCATGCGCAATATCAGAATGAGGAATGGGTGCTCAATGGAATAAAACGCTCGGACATAACAGACGCAGGGGTGACCACTTCATTCGAAAAACAGCTGAGACTCAAACGTCTTATCCTGCTGGAACTTTTTAGCGTATTAGAGCTGGAATCAAAAGATATGTCGGCCGTCGAACTGCTGACTTACAGCCGGTATCTGCAGGAGAATAAACTGGATGATGGTGAATATAAACTGGCATTCTGGATAAAGGTATTTACACCGCTGACATGCCTGGCGATGCTGATGATAGCCATGCCTATCGTCTTCTCTACTACGCCTCGCAGCGGCGGTGTCGGGCAGCGATTGATGCTGGCCCTGCTCATAGGAATTATTTATTTTGTGATCAATCGTTCGATTAACCACCTGGGGCTGGCGTTGAATGTTGCGCCGGTATTGAGTGCCTCGATACCATTAATTCTAGTGATGGTGGTCAGCACTTATTTCATGCGGCGTGTGAAGTAATCGAAGTCTCAACTAGCAGCTTATTTTTTTGTACGTAAATCGATGATCACGGTCTTACTGATCAGGTCGTGCCAGCAACGATTTTTTTTATCGAAAAATGCCCATAAAAATCCCAGTCCAATAATACCCCAGGAAACCATCGCGCTAAAAAAGCGGATAGCTGCTGTTTTCCAGTCGATATTTTTACCTTCGCCGTCCTGTAATTTTATGCGCCAGGTTTTCATCCCCAGTGACTGACCGCCATTGATCCAGAACCAGGCGAAATACAGATAACTCAGCAACAGAATGATCAAAACGTAAAGCGGGTAGAAGACGTTGCCCGGTTCGATTGCCTTGCCGTGGTTTAGAGCATTTGCTATCGCGGTGACAACAAAAAGGATTGCCAGCAAAAGAAAGCCGTCGTAAAAAATCGCAAACAGGCGCCTGAATAATCCCGCGTATCTCAGTTCAGTATTGTCAGGTTCGTTCATAAACTTATAATCGGATGATTGATGCGCCGGCTTAATAACTGCTATGAAATCATCGGTGACAAGCATCGCAAACGGCATATTTTCAGGTGATGCATGTTAACAGGAATCCTTGTATTTGTTTAAGTTTGATATATGCTCGTGACAGGGGTTTTTTATGTTAAAGACCACTTATCAGGAACCTCGCGAGAAGCTTATGAAAATTCAAAAAAAGATTCTATCAATCGTCGCGCTGTCATTATGTTCTCAAGCAGCAGTTGCAATTCCTTTCACATTTGAAGCCCGCTCGCTTGGTATGGGTGGTGTATCCGTTGCTACTGCAGATCTGGCGACTGCGGCCTGGGCAAATCCGGCGATGTTGACCAATCAGCGTCCGGATGATGATTTTTCATTATTAGTCGGTATCGGTGCATTTGTCAGAGATGATGAAGACCTGTTATCTGACATCGATGCATTTCAGGCGGCCGATGATCGTTTTAAAGCAGCTGTCTCACCAACTGACCCAGAGGCAATAGCGGCCATACAGGATATGGCTAATATTGTTACCGGTATTGATGGTAAAAACATGGCGGCAGATGTTACCGGCGTGGCAGCAGTGGGTATGTCGTTCGAAACCTTTGCTATGGCGCTTAGTGTTCGTGCAGATGCAATCGGGGCAGGTGCGGTAGACAATATTTCGACAAATCCTGTGGATCTTGTAAGTACTGATCCTACTAATACTACTAATATCCTTAATCTGGAGGGCGTGATAGCAACCGAATTTGGTGTGTCTATTGCCAAGGCCTATAAAATTTATAATAGAAAAGTCTCGATTGGCATAAAGCCAAAAATAGTAGATCTGCAGGCCTTTAATTACAGGGAGCGGATTAATACTGTCGATGGTTTAAGCAGTGTTTTTGACGACGGTAAAAAATCTGATCTGGGTACATTTACTTCATTTGATCTAGGTTTAGCTGTCGATTTTACCCGGTCGTTACGTATGGGTTTGAATATACGAAATATTTTGAGTGATAAGTTTGATCTGGGTGGTGCGACATTGAATTTTGATACCAATGCACGTCTCGGTGCTGCATACCATAACCGGTTCCTTACCGTGGCAGCTGATCTTGATCTGACAGAGAACAAACCTTTGTTAGCTAATCCGCTTTTTGATAATTTAAAGACACAATATATAGCGGTAGGTGCTGAGTTTAATGCATTTGATTTTGCACAGTTGCGTATCGGCGCGAGGAAAAATATTGCCAGCGGTATATCTGATGGCGCAAAAGATACCGCATTAACCGCAGGTGTTGGTTTCTGGTTAGGCTTTAATTTAGACATCGCTGCAACATTTACTGATAACTCTGTTGGTGGTTTCGTGCAAACAGGTTTTAGGTTTTAATCTTTGTATAAAGGCTTAAATAAATATAACGAATATTAAAAATTAAATCTAATCGTTAATAAATAATAATTTTATCGTTTAAGTGTTTTATTTAACTAAGAAAAAAGATTTGTAAATTGCAATAAAAGTTTGCTAAATTAGAATTTCGTTTTATACTTTTGAACGAACACTCACAAAAGGGGACTTCGAAGATGGCAACAAAGAAAAAAGCAACTAAGAAAAAGGTGGCTAAGCGTAAAGCTCCAGCTAAACGTAAAGCAGTTAAGAAAAAAGTAGCTAAGCGTAAAGCGCCAGCTAAACGTAAGGCAGTTAAGAAAAAAGTAGCGAAGAAAAAAGTTACTAAACGTAAAGTAGCGAAGAAAAAGGTAGCCAAGAAAAAGGTTGCTAAGAAAAAAGTAGCGAAGAAGAAAGTCGCTAAGAAAAAGGTCGCTAAGAAAAAAGTAGCGAAGAAGAAAGTGGCCAAGAAAAAGGTCGCTAAGAAAAAAGTAGCTAAGAAATCACCAGCAGCAGCCAGAGCTGCCGCTGCCAAGAAAAAAGCTGCTGTTAAGAAAAAAGCTGCTGCCGCTAAAAAGCGCGCTGCCGCTGCTAAGAAGAGAGCAACAGCCGCAAGAAAAAAGGCCGTAGCCGCTAAGCGTAAAGCATTAGCGGCGAAGAAAAAGGCTGCTGCTGAGCGTAAAGCAAAGGCGAGAGTAAGCGCAGCTGCTTTAAAGCAAAAACTGCGTGATCGGGTAGCTGCTGCGGCTTCTAGCTTAGCTGAAGCAAAAGCAGATGCTGAAATTGCAAAGAAACGCATGGGACACTTGGTCAAAATGGCTGAGAAAAAGGAAATTGCAGTTGCCAGGTTTGTGGAAAGTTGGGCTAAGAAGGAAATGGCTAAGATTGAAAACGCCCTTAAACCAAAACGCCGTAAACGTCGTTAGAAGTAGGCTGTTAGAAGCGGACCGTTAAAAGCGAACCGTTAGCTGTAAAGCAATACAAAAAAGCCACTCATTTATCTGAGTGGCTTTTTTTCGCCTATAATTCGGGCATGGCTAAATTTGACCAAATATCAGTATCTGAACAGCAGCTGATCGAAAATTTTATCGACCATCTCTGGATGGAGAATGGTCTGAGTGAAAATACCCTGTCGGCCTACAGAAATGACCTTGCCGGTTTTTCTCTGTGGTTAGAGCGGGATAAAATGTCATTGAAGAAAGTTGATACCGGTATTATCCAGAATTTTCTTGCCTTTAATTACAGTGCTCAGCAAAAAAGACGTTCGGTTGCGCGTCTATTATCAACTTTACGTCGTTTTTATCTTTACCTGTTTCGCGAGAATCAGATCAGTGAAGACCCGACACATCTGCTGGAATCACCAAAAGGTGAGCAATCGCTGCCATTGTCTTTGAATGAACAACAGATTGAAGACCTGTTATCTGCCCCTGATATCAGTGATGACCTAGGTTTAAGAGACCGGGCCATGCTGGAAGTCTTATACGCCACCGGCTTACGTGTCAGTGAATTAATCAGCTTGCAAACTACGCAGATATCCATGCAGCAAGGTGTTATCCGGGTGATCGGAAAAGGTGATAAAGAACGTCTGGTGCCAGTCGGTGAGATCGCACTGGACTGGTTAATGCAGTATTACCAGCAGTCGCGTCCCCGGTTGTTGCATGCAGGGTCGAAGCAGGGTGGTGTGAGTCAATGCAGTGAGATATTTGTTACCAGACGCGGCAAAGCCATGACACGCCAGGCGTTCTGGTACATGATCAAACGTTACGCGCTGATTGCTGGTATCGCATCAGATCAATTATCTCCGCATACATTACGCCACGCATTTGCCACGCATCTGCTAAATCACGGGGCAGATCTGCGCGTGGTCCAGATGTTACTGGGCCATAGCGATATATCAACAACACAGATCTACACGCATGTGGCTGACCAGCGTCTGCGCGATATGTATCATCAGCATCATCCACGCGCCTGATTGGACACGGCAAGTTATACTGACTCGGAATTATTGTTATCCAGTATTTAATGTTGCTATATCAAGATTTCATGGAATTAACTATAATCCCCGTTGTCTTGATATCAGACCTAACCAATTACCAGTGTGAAATATGAAATTTTTCTCTTTATTTTTATTAATTACCTCTTTATTAACCTCATTTGCCGTTTCTGCCGGAGATACCACCGCTGCTGATGCGGGTACCAAAAAACTAAAACAGGCCTTGGCTGAAAGCATGCCCAAAGTGCAGGTTACAAAAATCTCTGCAACCGCTATCGATGGCTTATATGAAGTCATCGTCGGCAGCCAGGTCGTCTATATGAGTGTTGACGCACGATATATGATCGAAGGTGATCTGTATGATCTGAAGACCAAACAGAACATAAGCGAGAATGCCAAATCTGTTATCCGGCTGGCAGCGATAGAAAAGCTGGGTGAGGATAATATGCTGGTATATCGTCCCGAGAAAGTGAAGGACATAATTACCGTTGTGACAGATATCGATTGCCCGTACTGCCGTCGTTTACACAGCGAGATTCCTGACTACCTGAAAAATGATGTTGAAGTGAGATATATCTTTATGCCATTAAAAGGCGCAAGTGATATGAGGAAAACGGTCAGCGTGTGGTGTTCTGATGACAAGCAGCTGGCGCTGGATATCGCAAAATCGGGTGGTGAGGTCGAAGAAAAGTCCTGCGACAATCCTATTAAAGACCATCTGAAATTGGCGCGTGCATTAGGTGTTAGTGGTACGCCAGCGATTATATTAGAAGATGGCCAGTTGCTGCCGGGTTATGTGCCGGTGGATAAACTGGTTGCTGAGCTTCGTAAATAAAGAAATTTGGCAGTAGGCGGTAATTTTTAAAATTACTGCCTACTGCCAACTAGTCTTTAATCGAGCCAGACGATCTCGTTATGGTGAGTAAATAATATCCCTGCTTTTACCGCATGTTCTGGCCAAAGTTTTTTGATGCCGCTGCGGTAATAATCCATCTGTGTCGAAAACTGTAGAGCGCTATCTCGTGTGTTCTCGCCATCATCTAGCTGATGAGATTTATAATCCACGATCATAATATCGTTTTCAGATTTAATTACTCGATCAACAAAGCCGTAAACAGCCTGCTGTTGTTGTTTATACATTAACGGCATCTCGTTAAATCTCTGTGTTTCGCTGGCAGGTTTGAAGATAAACTTAAGGTCAGCGTGATTATATGTTGATACGGCTTCCTTTACACACGCTTCCAGATAGTCGATATAAGCCGGTCTGCTGAACAATACATCTGTTTTTATCTGCTGTCGTATCGCGTCTACGGCATTTTCGGTCGCCGGGTAGGTTTCTGCAATGCAAAGCTGTTCTATGATCCGGTGGATGATCGTTCCCCGCCATATTGCTACTTCCCTTTGATAAATATTATTGGGGCTAATATTGTTACCTGTTTTATCATCGTCTTTGTCGGACGTATCGATGAGTACTGAATCGTTAAAATCTGTGTGAAGACCGGTTGCGTGAAGACTAGTTGTGTGAAGACTGGGGGCGATTAAAAAGTTTGATTTAGGCTGTATCTCTATCGGTTTTAATAATCGTTCATCAATGTGCAGCGAATTGTCTTCGGTTAAAACATTTTTATTTGTTTGTTCGGCTGCGCAATGATCGTAAGCGAGGTGTCTGTATACTTTGCAGTTTGTCTCATCAAAGCTTGTCTCACGCTCTGTAATGTCATCTAAGCCGTCAGCGATTATCTGGTACCAGCTATGGTTTTGACTTCTGTTGCTTGCAACACCGCTGATATAAAGCTGTTCACGCGCACGGGTGAGCGCCACATATAATAAATTCAGCTCTTCACGTTGTTGTTCATCCAGTTTTTCCTGCTGCAGGCGCTGGGTGATCTGGTCGGTATGGTCTTTGCTCAGTTGTAATTGAAAGTTTGTTGGCTGTGATTTTTCTGCTGGCCATCTTACCAGGCTGGCGTAGGCATTTTTATTGCTGGCGGTGCTGTTGCAGTCCGCCAGAAATACCACGGGTGACTCCAGGCCCTTGCTGCCATGGATGGTCATCAGTCTGACCCGTGATTCATTGCTCTGAGAAAGCGGTTCCTCCGGTGGATTGGCAGAATAATTTTGCAGGTGGCTTAAACGCTGTAAAAATCGGGTAATACTGGGGTATCGGCCACTGTCGGTTTCCAGCGACAGTTCGAGGAAGCGCTGGCAGTTTGCCGCAATTTTTTGTTTATTCTGCTGTTTGTTGGCAGCGATATAGCGGTTGATTATATTGCCTTCTGAGAAGATTTTATCCAGCGCATCATGCACCGGTAGGTGCTCAGCAAGTTGTTGCCATCGTGGCAATAATCTGGCTGCGCGCTGCAGTGGTTTGCTGAGTTCTGCATCGTGTTCGGCCAGCAACAGCAGACGTTTATACCAGTGCGTTTCGTTATTTTCTCTGGCCAGTAAGATCAGATTATCATCGCTGGCACTGAAGATAGGTGATTTGAGTACCTGGGCTAATGCAAGATTGTCGTACGGTGTGATCAGCGTATTAAGCAAGCAGTTCAGGTCCCGTATTTCCAGATTTTCCAGTAAGCCGCCTTTTTTACTGCCGATGAAGGGGATGCCGTGTTGTTTTAGAGCGTCTTCGTAGATATCGATATGTGTACGATTGCGCATTAATATCATGATGTCGCTAAATTCAATCGGACGAATGCACCCGTTGTCGGTCATCAGTTCACCGGTACTTTGAATTTGATGAATCTGTTTGGCTATATAGTCCGCTTCCTCGTGTCGTAAAGTTTTAACTGATACTTCGCGTGGTTGTTCAAGCGGGTTTCGAAAAGTGATGGTTTCATTGTCTTCACCTTCGTCGGAGGACTCATCTTCTTCGAACAGATCACATAGCGTAACTTTGCCCGGTAAAGTATTTAAATGCGTACCATGGGTGGTGAA
>JADFWF010000249.1 GCA_015222965.1 Pseudomonadota bacterium
GCGATAGGCGCCATGCCTTTTGGTGCGCGGTCGTCAGTCGCGCCAAGAATAACCAGCAGAAACATCATCGTCATCACCACCTCGGTAAGCAGCGCTGCAAACATAGAGTAACCGCCAGGGGAATGCTCGCCAAAACCATTTGAAGCGAAGCCGGCAGAGACATCAAAACCTGCTTTGCCACTGGCGATAAGGTAGAGCGTGCCGCCAGCAATGATTGCGCCGATGACCTGCGCGACGATGTATGGCAGTAATTGATTTGCCGGAAAGCGGCCGCCGGCCCATAGGCCGATCGATACGGCGGGGTTCAGGTGACAGCCTGATATGTGTCCGATGGCATATGCCATGGTAAGGACCGTTAGACCAAAGGCTAGTGAGACGCCCAGCAGGCCGATACCGACATCAGGAAAAGAAGCGGCTAATACTGCGCTGCCACAACCGCCAAGAACTAACCAGAATGTACCAAAGGATTCTGCGACATACTTTTCCATAATTTTCCCCTTATTATTTTTTGTTTTTCTTGCATACAACCTGTCAAAAGCTGTAATCAGTCCAGATTACAGCATTTTATAGCAATAGTGAATATGCCAGACCTATGGCTGCACACGCACCGATTACGGTGACGATACCTACTTTAAATCTGAACAAAGCGATGAATGCCGCAGCACCGATCAGCGCAGAAAACCATTCGAAAGTTGAGTCAAAACCTTCGGGCCAAAGTACGTGGTAGGCGAAGAAAACTGCCAGGTTTAGAACAACGCCAACGACGGCCGCCGTTATTCCTGTTAGCGGCGCGGTAAATTTAACATCGCCTCGCGTTGCTTCGACGAGAGGACCACCGAGTAGAATAAAGAGAAAAGACGGCAAAAATGTAAACAGGGTCGCGATACTAGCACCTGCTGCCCCGGAGATGAGTAGTGCTTCCGGACCAAATATTTCTTTGGTCCAGCCGCCAACAAAGCCGACGAAGGCAACGACCATGATCAGTGGGCCAGGGGTGGTTTCGCCTAATGCCAGGCCATCGATCATCTGCGTGCCGGTTAGCCATTGGTAGTTTTCCACGCCGCCTTGATAAACATAAGGTAAAACGGCATAAGCTCCTCCAAAAGTAACCAGTGCTGCTTTGGTGAAAAACCAGCCCATCTGAGTGAGAGTATGATCCCAGCCATAGTTTGTGAGCAGCATAGCCATCGCACCACCGCCTATGATAAGTCCGATAAACAGATAAACGACAAATCGGCTCCATTTGAAACGTGCGTGATCAGGAATCGGCGTGTCATCATCAATCAGTGCCGGTCCATAGGAATCTTTAGAGCTGCCATGGTGGCCACCCGCCTGAAATTTTTCAGGTGCAATGCGTGAGCCCAGATAACCGATAATGCCGGCCATCAATACGATGTACGGGAAGGGTACATCAAAAGCGAAAATAGCGATAAAGGCCAGAACTGCCATAGCGCGTAGTACATTGTTCTTCAGTGCCCTGGAGCCGATACGGTAGGCAGCAAAAACGACGATAGCAGTAACTGCGGGTTTAATGCCATACAGAATGCCCTCGACAGCAGGAACATCACCATAGACCAGATAGACCCAGGTTAGGCCGATAAGAATAAATAGAGAGGGCAGAACAAATAATACACCTGCAGCGATGCCGCCCCAGACGCCGTGCATCAACCAGCCGATATAGGTGGCTAATTGCTGCGCTTCCGGCCCGGGCAGTACCATCGTGTAGTTAAGTGCATGTAAAAAACGGTGCTCAGAAATCCATCGCCGTTTTTCGACAAGTTCCTGGTGCATCATACTGATCTGACCGGCGGGTCCACCAAAACTGATAAAGCCAAGTTTTAGCCAGTATATTAATGCTTCTGCAAATGGTGCTGATCCGGGTTGTTCAATAGTTTTTTCTGTCGACACTTAATGTCCCCTGATATTTCTAAGCGTATTATTTATGGTTTTTTGTTGCTGCCTTCAACGCCGTATTATAAGCGGTATTTGCCCAATGGTTCATAACTTCACTATCTTCCAGTGCCTCATCTGGTGCCTGATAGTATGACATGCTGTATTCTTTTCCTTTTTTACTGTATTTAAATGCCTCGAGTCCTCTATCAATAAATTCTGTCTCGTTACCTTTGTCTGCTTTCAGATAAAGGATGCCGTCAGCAATTAAGCCAAACATTAGTCCGTCAAGAAATATGCCGTGTCCACCGAACATTCTTTTTGCCATTACCGGGCCTATCAACTGCATAAGGTCTACGACATAATTGACAAATTCTTGAGTTTCGTTTGATATCGGCATTTTAATGTTTGAGTTGTGGGGATGCAGAGCAGACTGGAAGAACGAAAGACGCGTTTTGACAGTCACGCATGAACGTTTTGTTATGGTAGCTAGCTAAGTACATAAATTAGCAGCCCGCATATAAAACCAAACGCTATCATGCCAAAAATGAAATCATTCATTGTCTTATAGGCTGATTTGGTAGATTGCTTAGTATTTAATGAATTATAAAATGCGTCCACATCGATAGGATTGTGGACGATATAGTTTTGGTTATGTATTAATGCGATAGCATCTTGATACTGTGACGGGTCGTAAATAAAAATACCTAGAGAATGTGGTATAAAAAAGAGATTAAGGGAAGCGAAGTTACTGTTAGATATTGAGGCTGGTATACCGGCGCTTTCTAGCAGTGTTTTAATTTCGTTTGCACCCTCTAAAGTAGTTGCTTTATATACAAGTTTCATAAAATCCTTTTCTAAGCATAACGCTTGAACTCAGTTGACCATAATACAGAGCGAAGCGGCGTATTATTGGTCAACTGTAGTGACTTATAGTCTGACCGTTCCATCCAATCGTTGATTTACCTTTCAATAAAATAGGTGGAACATGCTTCTACTGGCTACGA
>JADFWF010000250.1 GCA_015222965.1 Pseudomonadota bacterium
ACTGCACGACCGAAGGCCTTGAACACCGTCTCTGCGATATGGTGCGCATTATTGCCGCTCAGGTTATCGATATGCAGGGTTACATTGGCGTGATTGACAAAACCCTGAAAGAACTCATGAAACAGGTCAACATCGAAATCGCCGATACTGGCGCGTTCAAATTTTACGTTATATTCCATGCCGGGACGTCCGGAAAAATCGATGACCACGCGCGACAGCGCCTCATCCAACGGCACATAGGCATGGCCGTAACGGACGATGCCTTTTTTATCGCCTACTGCCTTGCTGAAAGCCTGGCCTAATGTGATGCCGATATCTTCTACCGTGTGGTGAGCATCTATGTGCAGATCGCCCGTGGCTTTGATCTCAAGATCGATCAGACCGTGGCGCGCTACCTGCTCCAGCATATGCTCAAGAAAAGGCACACCGGTATCCAGTTTACATTCACCGGTGCCATCCAGGTTCACTTTTACCTTGATCTGGGTTTCCAGTGTGGCGCGTTCAACACTTGCCTGACGCTGCGTCATCTAGCTCTCCTGTTTTGTATTCTCAAAATACAATCAATAACAAAATCAATAATATAGAGCCAGGGGCTATAGGACACTATACCGATAAGTTAAAGGTGACCGGGCCGTCATTATGCAGCTCTACCGCCATATCCGCACCGAACCGGCCGCTTTGCAACCAGCCTGCAGGTAATCGGGCATCCATCGACTCACCTTTTTCACGCATTATATCAATAAGTTGAGTAAACAGGGCGAATCCTTTTTCAGGATCTGCTGCATTAGAAAAACTCGGGCGTAGACCTTTGTGTGTATCGGCGGCAAGAGTGAACTGAGGCACCACCAATACCGAGCCTTTAATATCCATCACACTCAGATTCATCTTATCGTTCTCATCAGCAAAAACCCGGTATCTCAGAATCTTTTCCGCCATTTTCGCCACAGTTTCAGATTCATCCTTTTTTTCTACACCAAGCAACACCAGAAGACCCTGCTGAATATCAGCAATCTTCTTTTCGCCGACGGTTACCGAAGCAAATTTGACGCGCTGCAATAAGGCAATCATGATAAAACTATATCCATTCTAATAATCTACAGGGCATCTCTATTAAGTGCTTATGTCCTCTGCGGGATCTGAAGCGTGTAGCTGCAAGGCATGGGCCGCAGCAGAATCGTTATTCCATTCTCAAGGCTCATAACGCTGCAGATGCATGCTTCAGACCCCGCCCTATGGGGCTTTACGTCTAGCCAAGACTCTGCGTTGTGCTTTTTTGACAGGCAATAAGCATGGCTTCAAAAGCACGCCTTGATTCTGAGCTGGACGTAAAGCCAGAGGGTACAAGCACTTAATAGAGGTGCCCTGTATATTTCTTTGTAGGAATTATCCTACAACAAATCAAGGCATCCACTGATAGTAAACGCTGAACAAGCTTGCCATAATATGCAACAAGGATACAGGGAGCGAGTCGCACAGGGACCAAGGGACATACGAGTAGCCAACGGAAATTTAACACGGAAACGGACCAGGGAAGCTTGCAGTTTTACACGGAAGGTAACAAAGATAAAGGACAGGCTACAGCGCGAGACTCATCACCAAGCAAGGACCCGAAACCCCGACTTTTTAGCCGGGGTTTTTTTGTGTCCCGCCGTTCACCATAACCCGACAGACTGTAAAACAGGTCTCGACACGATCCAGCAAACCCGTAGCGGATCGACAACTCAAAACCAGCTAAAGCCGTAACAGCTTATTTTTCTCAACGACAGCAACTGACACAAAGGAGAAGTTATTCGTCTTTCGTTATTCGTCGTTCGTAAAAAACACCAAACAGCAGGGACTGCATAGCCACTG
>JADFWF010000251.1 GCA_015222965.1 Pseudomonadota bacterium
CAGTGCAGCACTCAACAGCCGGCGGAAGTTTTTACTCGACTCCGCCCGTGCTGGCGGTGCGGCTACGCTCGTTGCTTTAGGCCTTGGTCTGTACTCGAAGAATTCGGTATCACTGCCGGCTTCAGCCATACGCCCACCCGGCGCACTGGATGAAGACGATTTCCTCGGTGCCTGTATCCGCTGTGGTTTATGTGTGCGTGACTGCCCGTTTGATACTTTAAAACTTGCAACTTTTGGTGACAGAGTTACCACGGGCACACCTTACTTTACCGCGCGCGATATACCGTGCGAGATGTGTGATGACATTCCCTGCGTGAAAGCGTGCCCAACCGGTGCGCTGGACCACAGCCTGGAAAATATCGACGATGCCCGCATGGGACTCGCGGTATTGATCGACGAAGAAAACTGCCTGAATTTTCAGGGGTTGCGCTGCGATGTCTGTTATCGCGTGTGCCCGGTTATCGACAAAGCCATTACCCTGGAGATGGAACATAATGTACGCAGCGGCGGCCACGCCATGTTCATACCCACGGTACATTCAGATCACTGCACTGGCTGCGGCAAATGTGAACGTGCCTGTGTACTGGAAGATACTGCCATCCGCGTGATGCCTTTTGAACTGGCAAAAGGCGAGTTGGGCCATCATTACCGCTGGGGCTGGAAAGAAAAAAATAAGGCAGGTGGAAGCCTGGTAGCACCGGATGTCGAACATGAATACAACCTGCCGCAAGGTCAGACTTATGATCTTCAGGGTGAAGGGCTTATCATCAACGACGAGTCTTCAGACGCTAGTCCATTCGGCAGTAACCCGCTCGACACACTGAAAAACAATTCACTCAATGCACAGGGGTCTGAAAGATGAGACGCCCCGCTTCTATAAACAAGCACCCCGGTGCAGATAACAGAGCAGACAAAGGCTGGTTGGTCGCCAATAAATGGCTGATCGCACGACGCTTCAGTCAGCTGTCGATTCTAGCTGTATTTTTAATAGGGCCATGGTTTAGCATCTGGTTAGTGACCGGAAATTTAAACTCCAGCCTGATACTTGAAACCGTACCGCTAACGGACCCCTACGTATTATTACAAAGTTTGTTTGCAGGGCACTCTCCGGAAAGTGTTGCAATAACTGGCGCAATGATCGTTTTAGTCTTTTATGTATTGATCGGTGGCCGTGTTTACTGTTCGTGGGTATGCCCGGTAAATATCATTACCGATGCCGCACAATGGTTACGTGATCAATTTAAGATCACCGGTGCTTCCAGCATCTCACGCAAAACCCGTTACTGGATCTTAGCCGCAACACTGATACTGCCTCTAGTAACCGGCAGCATAGCCTGGGAGCTTGTTAACCCTGTTTCCATGTTGCATCGTGGCCTCATCTTCGGCATGGGATTAGCATGGTTTATTATCTTCGCCGTTTTCCTGCTGGATCTGTTAGTCAGCAGACGCGCATGGTGCAGCCACCTGTGCCCGGTAGGCGCCTTCTACGGTTTACTCGGCACACACAGTTTGATCCGTATACGTGCTGACGCGCGTGATAATTGTGATGACTGCATGGACTGTTTCATGGTCTGCCCTGAACAGCAGGTGATCCGTCCGGCATTAAAAGGTTACATCAACAAAGCTTCCATCAAAACTGGTGATACAGAAGCTATTGGCCCGGTGATCACCTCAGCTAACTGTACCAACTGTGGCCGTTGCATTGATGTGTGCGCTAAAGATGTTTTCCATTTTGGCCTACGACTGAATAACAAAATAAATAACGATTTAAATAATTTAAACGATAAACAACTTAATCATTCTTCTGGAGCAGAGGTCTTATGATGAAAAATATAACAGCAATCGCAGTATTACTGGTAACTGTAGGTTTCGGCACTCAACTAGCCGCTGAACCGATCAGTTCATTAAGGGGCGCAACTGATATCGATCAGGATTCTTCCGCAGCCGCAGCAAAAAGATACAACAAAGACGAGGAACCGATCGCACGTGATTACGTGCAACAGCCGCCGTTGATTCCGCACAAGATAAAAAACTACCGCATTAATCTTAAATCAAATAAATGCATGAGTTGCCATAGCTGGTCAAATTATCGTGAAGCGAATGCTACAAAAATTAGCCAGACACATTTTGAGTCTCGTGATAAAAACGTATTGGCCAATGTTTCCGCACGGCGTTATTTCTGTACGCAATGTCATGTTCCACAGGTTGGCGCAGAACCCTTAGTAGAAAATAGTTTCCAGCCGGTTACTGCCATCACAGGTAAGTAGGCATGCCTATTAACAACTGTGCGCGATAAAAATAATTTTTTATGGAACATTGATCATGAGTAAAAATACTAAAGAATGTAACGACATGATACTTTGCAGAGTATGGCAGGTATTAAAAAAGCCCTCTGTAAAATATTCATTGGGTACATTACTGATCGTCGGTTTTATCTCGGGTATCGTCTTCTGGGGCGGCTTCAACACCGCGATGGAAATGACGAACAACGAAGAGTTCTGCATCTCCTGTCACGAGATGGAAGACAACGTTTACCAGGAATACAAAGAGACCGTTCACTACAGTAACCGTACTGGTGTGCGCGCTACCTGCCCTGACTGCCACGTACCAAAAGAATGGCGCCACAAAGTGATTCGCAAGATACAGGCAAGTAACGAGTTACTACACAAAGCCCTCGGCACCATCGATACACGTGAGAAATTTGAAGCCAAACGTCTGAAGCTGGCTGGCAATGTATGGCGCGCGATGGAAGCGACCGATTCTCGCGAATGCAGAAACTGCCACAACTTCGAGTTCATGGACTTTACCGAACAGGGCCGCCGTGCAGTTCAGGCACACGACAAAGGCATCAGTGCAGGTAAAACTTGTATCGATTGTCATAAGGGTATCGCGCACGAACTGCCTGATATGCATGATGTAGACCCGGGTTCTTCAATCGGCGATATCTAGCATTCTGCCACCTGGCCCCTTAACATAGGTTATGGGGCCAGATCTGTAAAATTGTTATGCTGACCACCTGGACAAACAGCATAATCACATGACAAATGCCATTGAATTAAATTTAATTCAGGTTTACCATCGAAGTTCGGTATGAATAAAACAAACACACAAAACAGCTCTTCACTGGTTGACCCGTTTGGTCGCAAAATTGAGTATGTGCGTTTGTCAGTTACAGATAAATGCAACCTACGCTGTTTCTACTGCATGCCCAAAGGTTTTAAAGACTTCGAACAGCCCGAAAACTGGCTGACCTTTGACGAGATCGAACGCGTTATAAAAGCCTTCACCGAACTCGGCGTGGCACGCGTCAGATTGACCGGTGGCGAACCACTTGTCAGAAAAAACATCGCTCAGCTATCACAACGTCTTACCACCCTGCCCGGTTTGAATGATCTATCGCTCAGCACCAATGCGACCTTGCTCGACCACCAGGCAGACGACCTAAAACAGGCAGGCATCTCAAGGATCAACGTCAGTCTGGACAGCTTAGAACCCGAAAGATTTAAAAAGATTACCGGTGGTGAATTACAGCCAGTACTCGATGGTCTGATGGCAGCAAAAGAAGCCGGTTTTACCCCGATCAAGATCAACATGGTGGCCATGAAAGGCATCAATGATGACGAATTTGAAGACATGGTCAAATTCTGCCTACAACATGATTTCACCTTACGTTTTATCGAAACCATGCCGATGGGCGCGACCGGTGAAGATGCAACAGATCACTACCTCGATCTGCAGACAGTAAAACAGCAACTGGCAAATAGCTTTGATTTAATCCCCGGCGTAATGCCTGGTGGTGGCCCGGCAAGATACGTACAGATCAAAGGCACCGATCTGCGCATCGGGTTTATCACCCCCATATCCCAGCATTTCTGTGAAAGCTGTAACCGGGTACGCCTGTCAACCGACGGTACGCTTTACCTGTGTTTAGGACAGGATGACAAGGTTGAATTACGGCCGCTGTTACGCCAGGGCATCAGTAATGACAAGCTAAAAGCCGTATTGATCGACGCCATTGCCCTAAAACCGCAAAAACACGAATTCAAAGACAAACCCCAGCAAGTGGTGCGTTTGATGAGCATGACCGGTGGTTGACGGCCAAAAAGAGAAGTTGGCAGTTGGCAGTCGGCAGTAAAAGCGAAACTGTAGCTTGTGCTACAAAGCCTGCGGCTTTGTAGTTTTTTTGTTTTTAACTGCAAACTGATAACTGCCTACTGCCAGCTTCTCTTTGCCTTCGCCAGCGGGTTCAAAGATCGTCACAAACACTTTAAACCACTTTGCGTGTAGAGCGCGGAACACCCCAACTGGTATTAGGCCGCCTGAAATTGTAGCGGTAAATTCGCTGCATCCAGGGTTTCTGGAACAATCGCCACAATGGACCGGAAACACCCAACGCCCGTAAGACACGTTGCGAAACAGGCAGGATAGGCTCCACCAGACCGGGCAGCACCCAGTTGCCAGCTTCATACGCCTGCTGTTGTAGAAAATCCGGCAGAAAATCAGCGACTGCCGGCTCAATATAGAAGGTCGGCAATAAAGATATATCTTCAGCTTTGACGCGTCCTTGTTTGATCAAAGATTGCGTGAGCGGTGTGCCCGGATAAAGACGGACGCCAGTCATCGCGACGACTGCTGTGGGATTCATTTTTCTCAGGGCCCGACAGGTTGCTCGTACACTTTCTTCGGTTTCTCCCGGTGCACCAAAAATAATGGTCTGACAGACTTTTAATCCAGCCTCCATGCAATAACGGTTAGCGCGCTCAGCAATTTCTGTGTTGAATGATTTTCCCAGCCTGGTTAACTGGCCATCGTCAACAGCATCGGTGCCCAGTTCGATGCCTTCGCATCCGGCGTCTGCCATTAACTGCGCTTGATGGCGATCGAGTTTTATGGGGGTGGCATAACAGCTCCAGCGTATATTGAGCTTACGGCGTAGAATTTCTTCGCAGATAGCTTCGACATGTCCGCGTGGAAAATTGAGGATGGAATCGACAAAAAATATCGGGTGCGGGCCATAATCTTGCTGCAGTTTTTCAATCTCATCGACCACGTCAACAGCATCTCGCGCACGAAAACGATTGCCTTCCAACAGCGGGTAGGTGCAATAACTGCATTTGAAAACACAGCCGCGTTTGGTTTGTATATTGCCGGTGCCACCACGCCTGATATAACGTGCATAATCAAACGGGCTGCGCAGCGGTTGCAGATTTTCTGACCAGTTGGCTGGGCGTTGAGGCTGAATCGCAGGTCCAAACGAATCATCAGCCAATGACATTCTGATATGTGAAGAACCGGTTTTTGATGCTGCTGATATCACGGGCGAAATCACGCCCGCGATGGCAGATGGGTCGCGACCGTTTTCCAACGCCTGCAACAATGCAACAAATGCACGCTCTCCCTCGCCGGCAATTCCCCAGTCACCGTCAAGCTCATGCATATAAGCCTGCGGCAGAATAGAAAAACCAGAACCGCCAAGTACCACCGGCGCATTACTGGCATCGTGCAGTGCATCAACAACTTCGCGATGAAGTGCCAGGTAGTCAACGGTAAGAGGATAAGCAGCGTTATCGACATTACGCAGTGACAGACCAATGACCTGCGGCTGAAAGCGGGCGACCTGTGCACGCAGCTCATGCAGCGGATGGCGGCCAAAACAAAGGTCTGCCACTTCAACTTCATAACCCGCCTTTTTAACTGCGGCAGCAACATAAGCCAGCCCCAGTGGAAAAATAGGGTCCGGCAGATGTTCACGATTGGCAGAAACCAGCAGGATACGCATCAGGGTTATTTGTTTTGTTGCTCGCTATGTCGTTTGTTTTATTGTTTGACCTGTTAAATATTTACAACAACGTCTGTACACAAAAAAATAGACCGGTAAAAAGTGTAACAGTTCGTTCGTTAAACAAAAGCATTTTGACGGGCGACTGATCGTCTAAAGCGGTCTTTTGCCGGACTATTCCCACTATTTTTTCATGGGCAATTAAAGGAATGCAGAATTATCGTGATTTTTGTTTAAATACAAAGCAAGCAATGACCGATAATGGCTGTTTTCCCTGGTCTCCAAAACGCCATAACATCCCCAAAAAAACATCAGACACCGCCTTCACAGCACACTTGTGTTTGATGTAAATCAATAACTTTGTATCCAGTCAAAAACTCAGGTTTTTGTTGATATAAATCAAACCAACAGAGGCCAATAGGGAATAATGTCGAGCCTGCATAAATACTAATCCGTAAATCAATAACAATTCGCAACATAATCTATTGCAAATAAGAGATAGGAGTCAATTGATGAATCTTAAACACACTACTAAATACGGGGCAGCTGTACTGGCCGTCTGCGTAGGCATGGCAGCGTCCTCGGGCGTGGCTTATGCTAAAAAGAAGGCATTCGAGCCGTTAAACGATGCCGAATTCGAACAGGCAAAAAGCATGTACTTCCAGCGTTGTGCTGGTTGTCACGGCGTTTTGCGTAAAGGTGCTACAGGTAAAAACCTGGAGCCACATCCTAACAAAGCGAAGAAGACTAAAGGTACGCTTAAGCTAGGTACAAAACGTCTTACCAAAATTATCACCCTCGGTACTGAAGGTGGTATGAACAACTTCGATGATATCTTCAGCAAGAAAGAGATCGATCTGCTGGCTAGATACATCCAGATGGAACCACCTGTTCCAGCTGAGATGTCGCTGGCTCTGATGAAAGAACGTCACAAGGTTTTTGTACAGCCTAAAGACTATCCTAAAAAGCCAGTACATGGCCGCAACTGGGAAAACTTCTTCATCGCCATCGAACGTGATAAAGGTTCTATCGCTATCATCGACGGTGACAAGAAAGAAGTAGTCGCTCACATCCCTACCGGTTACGCAGTACACGTACTGAAAACGGTAGAACATCATTCGACACTGCATGCCAAAGACGCTGGTCGTTTCTGGTACGTGATGGGCCGTGATGGCATGATGACTAAGATCGACCTTTGGGCTGATCCTAAAAACATGAAAGTTGCTCAAGTACAGGTTGCTTATGATGCACGTGACGTTGCCGTATCCGGTGATGGCAAGTATGTTATCGGTGGTGGTTACTGGCCTCCTCACTTCGTTATCGCTGATGCTGTGACTATGGAACCTCTGAAAGTCGTTTCTACTCGCGGTGTGAATGTTGACGGTGAGTATGTTAACGAATCACGTGTTGCTGCGATCTATGACACTCCATTGGCGCCTACATGGTTAGTAGCTGCGAAGGAATTAGGTCAGATGTGGCAGGTTGATTACTCTGATCTGGATAACCTTCAGATCACCGTGATCGATAGTGC
>JADFWF010000252.1 GCA_015222965.1 Pseudomonadota bacterium
AGCCAAAATATAATCGCTGTTTTGATCATTGGTCTGCAAGATAATGTCTTCGAGTTTTATCCTGCCTGTCGTCAGTGTGCCGGTTTTGTCGAACACGAAATCTGTTGCCTGCGCCAGTGTCTCCAGTGCGTGTGCACGTTTTGGCAGCAGTCCGATCTTTGCCAGCTGTCCGCTTGCGGCGGTAATGGCTGTTGGCGTTGCCAGTGACAGTGCGCATGGGCAACTGACGACCAGCGTGGCGATGGTGATCTCTAACCAGCGTGCCGGGTCGGCGTTATACCAGTAATAAGCAACGATAGCTGCGACAGTTAATAAGATGCTGACAAACCATGTTGCAATTTTATCGGCCAGTTTGGCGATGGCCGGTTTGGTGTGTTGCGCTTCATCGATCAAGCGCTGGATCGAAGAAAGCACACTGTCTTCACCCAGTTTGCTGACCTGGATGATCAGTGGGTTTTCTGTATTGGTGCTGCCGCCGATGACGCTATCACTGACCTGTTTGGTGACGGGCAGGCTTTCACCGGTGATCAAAGATTCATTGATGCCGGAAGTGCCGTTTACGATAATACTGTCGGCCGGTATCACTTCACCGGGCCGTACTAACAGGTAGTCGCCGATGTTTAATTCGGCGACGGCGATGCTTTCCTGCTGGTTTGCAGGGGCGGCGATAGAGTCTGTTTTGCTATCAGTGTAATTAATTAATCGTGTGGCGATGGCCGGTTTTAAATTGAGTAAGGCTTCAGTCGCTTCCGATGTCTGTTTTCGGGTACCGATTTCAAAAAAGCGGGCGCTCAATAAAAAGAAGGTGAACATGGCAACTGAATCAAAATATACCTCACCTGTACCTTTGATGGTATTGATGAAGCTTGCGCTGAAGGCAATGGCTATACCCAATGATACCGGGACATCCATGCCGACACGTTTGTTGCTCAGGTCGCGATAAGCGGACTTGAAGAATACCGAGGAGGCATACAGTAATATCGGGATACACAGGGCAAGGCTTATCCAGCGAAAGCTCTGCTTGAATGTTTCATCGATGCCCCACCATTCGCCGGTATACATGGCGACAGCAAAAATCATGATCTGCATGCCGAGCAGTCCCGACAGGCCCAGGCGCTTTATCTGTTGTTTACGTTCTTTTTCCAGGATGCGCTGATGCTGTTCCGGGTCATAGGGGTGTGCCAGATACCCGATGCGTGAGATGGATTCAAGGATATCGCTGAGCTTGATCTGGCTGTCATCCCAGCGCACCAGTGCACGGTGGTTGCTGTAGTTGATGTTTGCACTGATGACGCCGTCGAGTGCGTTAAGATGTTTTTCGTTGAGCCAGACACAGGCAGCACAGGTGATGCCTTCGAGGATAAGTGAGACTTCGAGCGCTTTTCCGTTACTGGTGTCATCACTGGTCTCATGAACGAATTTTTTCTGTATCGAAGAGGAGTCGTAGGCTTTTAATTGCTGTAAGAATTCGGGTACTATTTCTTCCGGTTTTTCAGGGTTACTGGTTCGATAGCTGTAAAAGTCATCCATACCGCTGTCGATAATAGCCTGTGATACAGCCTGGCAGCCGTAACAGCACATGGCTTTGTTTTCACCCTTATATTCCACAAAAATATCAAGGCTATCAGCTACGGGCAGGCCGCAATGGAAGCAAATGGTTGGTTCTGAGCTTTTTTTCATGGATTATTATTTACAAAAAAGGCTTGTTGTTTGTTAAATCAATTGTTTAAATGACTTATAATAATAAAGGTTCGAAGGTCTGGCTGTTTTCTTTCAGCTCTCCTATCGAGCCAAAAACTATGAAACCGAAGGCTGTATCTTAAACTATGAGTTCAATAAAGCGTATTGATGTCGAGCATTTAAAAGTTAGTTGCAAGGAATGCAACTTGCGAGAGCTCTGTTTTCCGCATGGCATGAGTGATGATGAGCTCTCTAATATGGATGCTGTGGTAGAGCAGCCTAAAGCGCTGCATAAAAATGACTTCCTGTACCGTGACGGTGATAAATCTCAGGCGATCTTTGCTGTACGTTCTGGTTGTGTAAAGACCATGACAGAAAGCGCCAACGGTGATGAGCAGATCGTCGGCTTTCATCTGCCCGGTGAACTGCTTGGGCTTGATGGTTTTGCCGATGATTCTTATACCTGTAATGCCGTTGCTTTAGAAACTTCCAGTGTCTGTGAGTTGCCGCTTGACCAGCTGGAAACGCTTTGCCACCAGGTGCCCGGTTTGCAAAAACAGATGCGCCGTATCATGGGTAAAGAAGTTAGCAATGATCATAAGTTGCTGCTGTTGCTTGGTAAGATGACGGCAGAAGAACGCCTTGCCAGTTTTTTACTGAGCCTTTCCGGTCGGATGGAAGAGCGCCACTGGAAGGAAAATGAGTTTAATCTTTCTATGCCGCGACAGGATATAGCCAATTACCTGGGTATGGCAGTGGAAACTGTCAGTCGTCTGTTTGCTACATTTCAATCTGAAAAAATCATCGATGTTGATCGCAGGCATATCACTATTCTGGATATGCATCGTTTGAAAGTTATTGTTGGTGAGTGCGAACCATCAAAATAGTGTCTTACGCTCAGGCGGACATATCACTTAAAAGACCTGACAAATTTTCAGGTTTTGAATTGACGATCATTGATATATGTCATGTCTTTTTGATGTCAGTTAAATATACTTCCGCCTCGGAATTTTACTATTTGAATTAATAAGATATCGGTGTATTATCTGTGGGAATAGGCCGCCTCAATAATAAAAACCGGAGAAAAATACTATGCTGTCACATTTGATCGGAATTTTGCTTAACCCGTCCGAAGAATGGAAAAAAATTCGTGATGTGGAATGTACTATCGGCAAGTGTTATTGCGGATATGTTTTCATCATGGCAGCCATTGCCCCCATTTCCGGTTATTTCGGCACCACCCGCTTCGGTTGGGAGATCGGTGCACGTGAAGCAGTAAAACTTTCACCTGATAGCGCCTTAGTTATCGCTATTGCTTATTACTTTGTCATGTTGATCGGTGTGTTTAGCATGGGTCTGATGATTCACTGGATGGGCAAGACTTATAATGCTGAGCAGAACCTGTCACGTTGTATCCGACTGGCAGCCTTCACTGCGACACCATTGTTCCTGGTTGGCATCGTCGAGCTGTTCCCGATTTTATGGTTGAACTTCGTTATCGGTCTTCCGGCATTAGCTCTATCAGTGAGACTTCTGTATACCGGCGTCCCCATCATGATGGAGATCGACGATGATCGCGGCTTCCTGTTTTCCAGTTCGATACTCGCCGTTGGTATGGTGGCACTGATCGTGATGATGGTGGCTATGTCTATCCTCTGGTTTAACGGATTTGCACCACAGTTTGTTGACTGATTACAGACCAATATCCTGACAATTTATTTTTAACTGAACCTGGTAGAAGTATCTGCAAGGTTCATTATTTTATAAGACCTATAACAATTTAGGCGGACGATATTTATGAATAATGAAACTATGACCTATGATTATACGGTGGTACGGCAGTTTGCCATCGCTACTGTCATTCTTGGTATTGTTGGTATGCTGGTCGGTGTGTTTATCGCATCGCAGATGGCATGGCCGGTGCTCAATTTCGACACCCCATGGTTGTCTTTTGGTCGCTTGCGTCCTCTGCACACCAATGCGGTAGTCTTTGGCTTTGGCGGTTCTGCCTTGTTTGCTACTTCGTATTATGTGGTGCAACGCACCTGTCATGCCAAGTTATTCGCACCGGCGCTGGCACAATTTACCTTTATCGGCTGGATGCTGGTCATCGTTTCTGCGGTGGTAACCTTACCTCTTGGTTACACCTCGTCAAAAGAATACGCTGAACTTGAGTGGCCGATTGATCTGTTGATCACCGTGGTCTGGGTGTCTTATGCAGTGGTGTTCTTTGGTACCATCGCCAAGCGCCGGGTCAAACATATCTATGTCGCCAACTGGTTCTTTGGTTCGTTTATTATCACCGTTGCCATGTTGCACATTGTTAACAGTGCGGTGCTTCCGGTCAGTTTCCTTAAGTCCTATTCTGTTTATTCCGGCGTGCAGGATGCCATGGTGCAGTGGTGGTACGGCCATAATGCGGTAGGTTTCTTCCTGACCGCTGGTTTCCTTGGCATCATGTATTACTTCATTCCCAAGCAGGCGGAGCGCCCTGTTTATTCTTACCGTTTATCGGTAGTGCATTTCTGGGCTTTATCGTTCACCTATATCTGGGCGGGACCTCACCATCTGCATTACACTGCACTGCCTGACTGGACACAGTCATTAGGTATGGCTTTCTCACTGATCTTACTGGCACCTTCATGGGGCGGTATGATCAACGGCATCATGACGCTGTCTGGTGCATGGGAAAAACTGCGTACTGATCCTATTCTCAAATTCCTCATCGTCTCTGTTTCTTTCTACGGTATGTCTACCTTCGAAGGTCCGATGATGGCGATTAAGACAGTGAATGCATTATCTCACTACACTGACTGGACCGTTGGTCACGTACACTCCGGTGCGCTTGGCTGGGTGGCGATGGTGAGTATCGGTGCGATGTACTTCCTGATTCCTAAATTATTTGATACTGAGATATACAGTAAGAAACTGATCGAAACGCATTTCTGGATTGCGACTATCGGTATCGTGTTGTACATCACTTCGATGTGGATATCAGGCATCATGCAAGGTCTGATGTGGCGTGCGATCAACAGTGACGGCACATTGACTTACAGTTTCGTTGAAAGTGTGCAGGCGATGCATCCGTTCTACATCGTTCGTGCCAGTGGTGGTGCGTTATTCCTGACAGGTATGCTGATCATGGCTTACAACCTGACTAAAACTATTGCACAGGGTAAGGCGATACACGCGCCTATTCCTGAGCCACAAGCAGCGCACTAGAGGAGCATTATAATGTCAACTATTCAAGATAAAGTTGAAACCAAAGTTGGTGTACTGATTGTTTTATCACTGGTCGTTGTACTCTGGGGCGGGCTCGCACAGATCGTGCCTCTGTTCTTCCAGCATTCTACGACTACGCCGGTTGATGGTTTAAAGCCGTACACAGCGTTGCAGCTAGAAGGCCGTGACATCTATATCCGTGAAGGCTGCGTGGGTTGTCACTCACAGATGATTCGTCCTTTCCGTGCTGAGACCGAACGTTATGGTCATTACTCGGTGGCCGGTGAATTTATTTATGATCGTCCATTCTTATGGGGCTCAAAACGCACGGGTCCTGACCTGCATCGTGTCGGTGGTCGTTATTCTGATGAATGGCATCGTGTACATTTAGTTAACCCGCGTGATGTTGTGCCTGAGTCGATTATGCCTTCATACCCATGGCTGGAAACGAATGCGCTGGATGGTGCTGATATACAGACCAAGATGAGTACATTGGTAACACTTGGTCATCCGTATTCTGATGCTGACATCGAAGCCGCGCCAGCGTCACTGGAAGGCAAGACTGAGCTGGATGCTGTTGTTGCTTATCTGCAGTCGCTTGGTCTGCACATCAAGCAAACTCGTTAATTGATGCTGAGCAATTGGAGCTGATCTAGTGGAATCATCATCAACAGAAGTGTTCTGGCAGTCAGCATGGACCGTTTTTGCTTTTGTCTTTTTTGTTGCTGTTGTCATTTGGGCATGGAGTGGCAAACGTAAAAGTAAATATGACAAAGCAGCAAGAATGGCAATGGATGATGATAAAGATCTGACGGATGAACAGCGCCGTGATTAATGAAGATGGCACTATCGACTATTAAAACGAATTATAAAAATTTAACTAGCCGTACAGCAGTTGGCTGTATCGGTTTTAAGAATATAACTAAGGTTATGAGGAATTATTATGTCTGACTTTACCAGCGAATTTTGGAGTTGGTTTATTATCGCAATCTCAGGTGGCGGCATTGTCTGGCTGTTCTATCTGTTAAGAGGCACTAATAAGGCGGACACTGAAGAAGGTGTGCCTACCGGGCATGTCTGGGATGAAGATCTGCAGGAATTAAACAACCCGTTGCCTCGCTGGTGGTTGTTTATGTTTTATTTCACCATCTTTTTCGCCATTGTTTATCTGATTCTGTATCCGGGCATGGGTTCTTTTAAAGGCGTACTAGGCTGGACTGAAGTGGGTGAATATGAAGCGGAAGTGGCTGCAGCCGATGCGGAGTTTGGTCCGTTGTTCGCACAGTTTGAAAAAACACCTATCGCTGAACTGGCAGGTGATGATGCCGCGATGAACGCCGGTGAGCGTCTGTTCGTTAACTACTGTGCGGTATGTCATGGTTCTGATGCGCGCGGTGCGTCTGGCTTCCCTAACCTTCGTGATAACGACTGGTTATACGGTGGTGCGCCGGAGCAGATCGAAGCATCGATAATGAACGGACGAAACGGTTCCATGCCTGCGTGGGAAGGTCCACTGGGTGGCGCTGAAGGTGTTGATAAGGTCGCAAATTACGTGATGAGCCTTGCTGGCCGTGATGTAGATGATACCCTGGCTGCTGCCGGCAAAGAGAAGTTCGATTTGTTCTGTGCCGGTTGTCATATGCCTGAAGGTACCGGTAACGTCGCTTTAGGTGCACCAAACCTGACCAATAATATCTGGTTGTATGGCGGTTCGCCTCGCACCATTAAAGAGACCATTGCAAAAGGTCGTGAAGGCAAAATGCCTGCTCACAGTGAGTTTTTGGGTAAGGCTAAATCACATATCCTGGCAGCATACGTTTATAGTTTGTCTCACGAGTCTGACTAGCGCTGGCCTGTATACATAGAACCAATCTATGTGTACTATAAAGGCATGGATACGATACCTTTGATACAGCGTGTAGTAGCAATTTTATGGCCGTCTTTTATCGCGGCCGGCATTGCCACTGTGTTGTTTACGACGGCGTTCGACCCTGCTGTTATATTCATCGATTACGATATTAGTCGACTGGGTAGTTATACGATCTGTTTTTTTCTGTTCTGGTCTTTTGGTGCTATTACAGCTGCTGCGACCTGTTACTTTTTAAAACCATGTGAAGCCATAAATAAGCTAAAGCAGGACAAGGCAAGGCAAGCAGCAGAACGCGCCACTGCAGTTAACAAATAATTTTTTATAACTGCACCGTAATACATACAATGTAAAGAGAAGTACATATTTTGATAGATGTATTTTTGTTATGTCTATAAATAACAGTATCAGGTAATAAACTAATAATGTCTGAAGAGAAATCCACGGATAAGAGTAAAGTCATCGACACCACAGTCGAAGATGCAAAGCTGAGTACTGAAGTAGAGCAGTCACTCTACGCTAAACGCCAGAAAATCTATCCGCGTGAAGTCCACGGCATGTTTGCTGCACTGCGTACCATGGGTGTAGCGACACTGCTGGGTCTGTATTACATCATTCCCTGGTTACAGTGGGATGAGCGCCAGGCAGTCTTGTTCGACCTGCCTGAACGAAAGTTTTACATCCTCAATATGGTGTTCTGGCCGCAGGATTTTTTCTACCTTGCCTTATTATTGATCGTTGCCGCATTAGGATTATTCTTTGTTACTGCACTTGCCGGTCGTGTCTGGTGTGGTTATGCATGCCCGCAGACGGTATGGACAGAAGCATTTTTGTGGATAGAGCGAAAGGTCGAAGGCTCACGTCCGCAACAGATGAAGCTGGATAAACAGCCGAATTCTTTCCGAAAGGTTCGAATCAAAGCTACCAAACATTTTATCTGGCTGGCATTTTCTATTTTTACCGGGCTGACCTTTGTTGGTTATTTTTCACCACTACGTGAACTGGCGGTAAACTTTCTTACTTTTAATAACGGTCCCTGGGAAACTTTCTGGATATATTTTTATGCCTTTGCAACCTACGGAAATGCCGGCTGGTTAAGAGAGCAGGTATGTCTGTACATGTGCCCTTACGCACGTTTTCAGAGTGCGATGTTTGACCCTGATACGATGATTATCTCATTTGATGAGTCTCGTGGTCTGCCTAAAGGTCCAAGGAAAAAAACGCTCGATAAAGTTGAAGCTGGTCTGGGTGACTGTATCGACTGTACCATCTGTGTACAGGTGTGCCCGACGGGTATCGATATACGTGATGGTTTGCAATACCAGTGCATAGGCTGCGCTGCCTGTATCGACGCATGTGATGATGTCATGGACAAGATGGGTTATGACCATGGTCTGATCCGTTATACCACTGAAAACACTTTGAAAGGCCAACATACAGAAATATTCCGCCCTCGCATGGTCGTTTATGCACTAATCCTGATCGGTATAACCCTCGGTGCTTTTTATTCTATTCTGACACGTTCGCCGATCGGTATGGATGTGATACGTGATCGAAACAGTCTGTACCGTGAGACCAATGAAGGTTTGATAGAAAATGTTTATATCATAAAACTTTTAAACATGGATAATCAGGATCATAGTTATACTTTGACCGCAGAGGGTATACCGGAGTTGATCCTTAAGAAAGACGCTACAGAGATCGTCGTAAAAAGTGGTGAAGTTGTTGAGCTGCCGGTTCGTGTACAGGTTGATGCGTATAACTTGAAGAAGCGCAGTAACGAGATCACCTTTACCTTGAAGGCGATAGGCTTTGATGAGTTAAGCGTTGTAGAAGAAGCACGATTCCTGGGGCCTAAGTTTAAATAATGATAATCCGCCCCTACAATAAACGATCACTCTAAAATACTATGCAAAACATAATGCAATCAGAAAAACCAAGCAAACCCTGGCACCAATATCCACTGGTATGGATGATGTTAGCCATCCCGTTTTCTGCCGTCATCATGGGTGTCGTCATGATCTGGCTGGCGATAGATACCGATGATGGCCTGGTGGTTGATGATTATTATAAACAGGGACTGGAAATTAACCGTGTGATCGAACGCGATAAAAAAGCTGCGGAACTGGGTTTAAGCGCCATCATCGAATTTGATAACAGCACGAGGCTTATCAAGATAGCATTCGATAAAGGCTTGCTTGAATCGTACCCAAAAAGTTTGCCGTTACAGCTGCAGCACGCGACACGCGAAAATAGTGACATAACCGTTTTGTTAGACCACGGCATGGCTGATCAGTATATCGGTCACGTCAACCAGTCGATAACTGAAGGTATCTGGTATTTTAAGATTGCAGATGCTGACTGGAAACTTAGTGAACGTAGTCATGTTCGCTCTAACAATATAATCCATCTGCAAAGCAATTATTAAGTAACGCGGTCTTATCAGCGGTTATACAAAAGCGCTGTTGTACCCTGTATACTCTGCCGAACGGTCAGTTCTTATCGCTTTTATCAGGTGTTACAGAAGACTAAATGAAAAAAATAATCGGTCTGATCCTGTTCATAAATTCCTCCGCTGTTATATCTGAAGAAAACAGTCACGATGTAACGAAGACTTCACCAACACAGGCCCCGCCAGCAGAAAATTTGCTGGAGGACAGGTTGATAAAAAGACGTATTGCCGAAGCGGACCAGCTTTCACTCATTCCCTACCGGGAAAATTACCTGGTTTATTCCTATCTGATCAATGGCGTAAACCAGCAACCGATCGATGATGCATTTCCAAATGAAGAGCATTCTTTCCGTGATTATGAATTACAGTTTCAGCTGAGTTTTATGGTGCCATTGTGGACCGATATTCTGGATGCACCTGTGAGCCTCTACGGTGCCTATACCAACCGTTCATTCTGGCAGTTCTTTGATCCCGAAGATTCCAGGCCTTTCCGCGAAACCAATCATGAACCGGAACTCTGGGTCTCCTGGTATTACGATTTTAAATGGGGCGACCTGAATGCACCGATGATATGGTTTGGCTTTCGTCATCAGTCAAATGGTCAGTATGTCAGCATGTCCCGGGGCTGGAACCGCTGGTATGTGAAAGCATTTGCTGATTATCAGCGCTTGTCGTTTTCACTTATACACTGGGATCGTCTGCAGGGCGGTGCACCGGAGGACAGGCAGTATGATTATGAAAAATTTATCGGCAATGGTGAGATAGAACTGGATTATGCTTTTAATAAAAGTGATCTTGGTTTGAAATATGCCTATAGTCTTGCGGGCACTGAGTTTGGCTCGGTAACCGCAGAGTTCAGTCATCCGATTTCACCTACGATCGCGTTTTATGTCAGATACTTTAATGGTTACGGTGAAAGCCTGATCGATGTGGAATACAAATCAGAAACTATCAGTATGGGTATTAAGTTAAACGAATGGTAGTGTTTGCTGTCTCGTTTCGGTGTATGGAAGTTTGTAAAGTGCAATTATTTTTTATCCGTGTTTGCTATCATCTTGTATGGATAGTCTTATGAAAATAGTATCTTGTATTTTGATGTTAGCAACTGCAATGCCTCTGCATGCAGAGACCAGAGGCCACGCTTCATTTATCTTTGAAAACGATGCTTTTTTAAACCAGGATAATGGCTTTACAAATGGTATTGCATTTCAATGGGGTTATGCGCCTTTCGATGAGTTTGATGATAGTTATACACCATCATGGATCCAGTATTTAACAGAAGATTTGTATATAAGTACCATGCCAGACAAACACAGGGCGATCGGCTACTTTGTGTTTCAGGATATGGACACACCAAATGATATTTCAAAGAAGGAACTGCAGGAAGATGATGTGCCTTATGCCGGTGTTTTAGGCTGGACGGTAACGCAGCACGCATTTGATGAAAAAGTTTCTGATAACCTGTCGCTAACTCTGGGTATCGTCGGACCATTATCTTTAGCAGAGCAATCGCAAACTGTTATTCATGAAATTATTAATGCTGATCAGCCGCAGGGATGGGACAATCAGATCAGGCATGAACCCGTGTTCAGACTGGCGATTGGCCGCAATTGGCGATTGCTGGATGCTCTGGTAGCCGGGGATTTTGGTTTTGATGTTATAGCTTTGTCGCAGGCTGGTATCGGCAACCTTGTCAGCGATGTAAATGCTGGACTAACGTTCAGGTTAGGTACGTCCTTACATAAGACTTTTCCGACAATAATCGTTATCCCCAGCAAAGAATTTAACCTGCTGGCTGCATCAGCTAAAAATTCTTTTCATTTATATTTTAGTGCGGTGCTGAGATATGTGGCTAACGATATTAGAATCGAAGGTAATACATTTAAAGACAGTCACTATCAGGAATTGAAGCACGAACAGTATGTTGTTACAGCGGGATTGAATGTAAATATTGCTGGAGTAGCCGTGTCGTTGAGTTATATTGACCCCTCGATGCAGTTTGAAGGGCAGTCGACAGTAGAAGATCCATTTGGTGAATTAGCTGTATCATGGACTTTTTGATTAATTAAGATAACTGCTCGCGTCGTAATGGCCATCACTTATTTGGCGACGGTGGTATTTTGTGATTTATAGATTTTTTGGTTTAGGAAATTAAATGAAAATATTAAAACAGGCTGTACTATTAATTATTGTCATTGCGGTAATCGTCGCAGGCTGGTTTTACTGGCAGCACGGTCTGCTGTATCCATCAACGGATGATGCCTATCTAAAAGCCAATGTCATTCAGATAGCGCCTCAGGTCAGTGGACGAATCGTCGAATTGGATGTTATAGCGCATCAAAAAGTATCAAAAGGCCAGTTACTGTTGAAAATTGATCCATTACCATATCAGTATGCCCTTGAGCAGGCACGGGCAGCCTATGATCTGGCTACAAAACAGGTCAGTGTACAGGCTGCAAATGTCGTATCGGCGCGGTCGAATGTGATGCGGGCTCAAGCTGCTTTAACCGATGCAAATAGTCACGCAAAACGTATGGGGTTGCTGGTTAAAAAAGGTTTAGTCAATAAAGATGAATCCGAACATGCCGACTCAGTGCGTCGTCAGTCTCAGGCTGCAATGGACGCAACAAAGTCTGAATTAAAGAAAGCGATTAAGGCACTGGGTAAAAATAGTGTCGATAATGCTGACATCAGAAAAGCTGCAGCTATGCTGGCACAGGCTAAATATGATTTGGATAACACCAGTATCATCGCAAGAAGCTCTGGCGTGCTGGGTGATGTGGATATACGTGTTGGTAATATTGTTCGATCTAATCAGCCATTGTTTCCTATGGTTGAAGATCATGAGTTCTGGATAGAAGCCAATTTTAAAGAGACTGACTTACAGCGAATCAAACTCGGTCAGGCAGTAACGATAGAGTTGGATATGTACCCGGGTACATTAATTGAAGGAATAATAGAAAGTGTTTCACCGGCCAGTGGAGCCAGCTTCTCATTGTTACCGCCTGAGAATGCGACCGGTAACTGGGTGAAGGTAACGCAGAGGTTTCCGGTTCGTATTCGCGTGGTGAAAAGTGAAGGTCTTCCTGAATTACGTATTGGTTCTAGTGCTTCTGTGGCGGTTGATACTGTGAATGCTGTCATAAACAAATAAGGATTTTCTCACATGCTGTCAATCGCGGTTCACGAAACTGCTCCTGCAAGGGGATGCGTCTGTAGGAGCGGAATCTTGTTCCGCGATGCGGTGCTAAAATTTCAACCTGGCAATGACAGGATAAAAGCCATATATAATGAATCCACCGGCTGAACAAATAAGCACAGCCCGCTTATGGCTACTAAGCATCACACTGGTGCTCGCGTCATTTATGGTGGTTGTCGATATGACTATCGCCAATGTTGCACTGCCTCATATGATGGGCACGCTGGGCGCGACCTCCGAGCAGATTACCTGGGTATTAACTTCTTACACTATTGCTGAAGCAATCTTTATTCCTTTAACTGCTTATTTTGCGACACGTTTAGGTGAGCGAACTCTATTGCTCGTGTCAGTCTCTGGTTTTGTTATCTGTTCAGCATTGTGCGGGCAGGCAGATTCACTGGATTCGATGATAGTGTATCGTATCGTGCAGGGGATGATGGGCGCTTCGATCATACCGCTAACCCAGTCTTTGATGGTGCGTTATTTTCCGAAAGATAAAAAAGATCTGGCGATGGCAATCTGGGGTATCGGCATCATGATGGGACCTGTCGTTGGCCCGACACTGGGCGGGTATATCACGACCTATTCAGACTGGCGCTGGATCTTTTACGTCAATGTGCCTGTAGGTCTCTGCGCACTGGCATTGATCTGGTGGTTGATCGAACAGACTGAACGTTCCGTTGCAAAAGTTGACTGGACCATGATCGCATTTATGGCGCTGGGTATAGGGGCGCTGCAGGCATTCCTGGATCAGGGAAACATGCATGACTGGTTCGAATCACAGCAGATAAAGATTTTATTTTTATTATCGATCCTCGGTTTCTCAGTATTTATTTATCGTGCGTGGAATGATGAAAAAAGTGTGGTGCCACTTCGTCTGTTGAAGGATAAAAACTTATTGCTGTCATCATTGTTAATGGCGGTGTTATCGATCGCATTATTCGGTACCGTGGTAATACAGCCGATGATGATGGAAGGTCTGATGGGATATCCACCTGATATTGCCGGCCTGGTGATGATGCCAAGAGGTCTGGCAGAAGCGGCGGGTATGATGTCGGCAGTTGTTCTCGTGCGCTATGTTAAC
>JADFWF010000253.1 GCA_015222965.1 Pseudomonadota bacterium
GAGTAACCCATCTGTTGCAGGCGTGCGACTTCAGCTACACCGCTAGGAACGATATCGCCTTTATCGACGTTGTATAGATCGTGCTCAACATCTACTTTTCGACCACGTACTGTATTTGCGCAAACATTAAAATCGATTCCCTGGTTTTTCAGGTTGTCTATTTTTGCTGTCATGTTTTCGTCAGCATTCGCGTGTTTGAATTTCTTAAGCTTTGCTAAGGCATCAGGTTCCAGTAAAAGTGCAAGGCCATTGCCGTGTAATACAACTTTCAGATCAAGATTTTCAGCGCCTACGGCATTGATATGGTTCTGGATGTTGCGCAATGCACCAGACTGTTTTTTCGGATTATCATAATTGATGTGGTAAACCACTTTTTGTTTTCCATAACGCTCGCTTGCATTTGCTGCTGTCATCATTAACAGGCATACGCTCATTAAAAAAGCTGCTAATATTTGTGATTTTAATGTAATCATAGATTTCCTCTTTTTGGTTTATGTTGTTTTGTGAATGGTCCCTGGGTTTATAAATTATTTGCTGTCCGGGGTTACAGCTGTATTTTTCTTAATGAAATCTTCGAGAATCTTGCCGGTGATGCCGCCGACCTGCATGCCGATAACATCGCCATCCGGGTTAAACAGGTAGGTTGTTGGTAATCCTTCCAGGCGGCCTAATCCGATCTTTGTCGTGATAGTTGAATCGCTCAAAAGTATTGGAAAATCGATGAGGTAATCATCAGCAAAGCTGATCACTTCAGCTTTTTTTGCATAGCCATAGCTGGGGAAGTCAATGGCGATGCCTACAACGATGGCATCGTTGTTCTTATGCTCGTCGTGGAAGCGTACCAGCTCTGGCATCTCTTCCCGGCAAGGAGGGCATCGTGTTCCCCATATATTTAGAACGACCCATTTCCCGTGACCGATGTATTCCGAGAGTTTATGTTGACTACCATCTATACTTTTTAATGAGACATCGGGCGATGCACTTGTAGTACTGCTCAGAAGTGCGAATAACATGATAATTATTAGACTTATTCTGTTTTTAAATCGAATCATTTGTCTTTAGCCATAGAGCTTGATAATTTGATAGCTGATAGACGTGGCTGCCATCTAAAATATTCAAAAATATAATTGGGAATATTGTGGCGGTATCTACGTCTATTGGGTGATATCGGGAGTTTTTATGAAAGTTGTTAGAGATCTGGTGGCTGCTTTTTCGATGAAGTCGGAGTTTGCAGCACGCCGTAATAAGTTATATCGCATCGCCTATTCGTGGTGTCATGACCCCGCACTGGCAGATGATCTGGTGCAGGAAACCATCTACAAGGCCTTAAAGAACGCATCAAGGCTGCGTGATGTCAAAACTATGGACAGCTGGTTATATCGTATCTTGTATAATTGCTGGCAGGATTATCTGCGTGTAAAAGGTCGAAATGTTGAATTTGTCGAGATGCATGACGAAGATCAATCGGGGCAGGCAGATAACTATCAGCAGTCGCAGATTGTCAAACGTGTCAGGTCGTCAGTTGAGAAATTACCGTTACCCTTACGTGAAGTGGTGACGCTGGCAGATTTTGCCGGTTTTAGTTACGCGCAGATCGCTGAGATTACAGAGGTACCTATCGGAACAGTTATGAGTCGTCTATTTAGAGCACGTAAAAGTTTGAAAGAACAGTTACTTGAATTTGGTTCGGAAGATATATCCGAATTTAAATTACGGAGAATAAAATGATGAACATAAATGACATTACTGAAGATAAATTAAATTTATTCATCGACGAACAACTTGATAGCGATGAGATGAATTTTATCCATGAAGCTATGCTTGATGATAAAGAACTACGTGAGCGTGTGTGTCAGTTGAAAGCTGTAAGGGAGCTGATCGGTTATGCGTACAGCGAAGTGCCGCCGTCACGTCACGTAAATACGGGTCAGAAACGCTCCAATACATATGCAGGCAGAGCTGTAGCAGCTTCGGTATTGCTGGTTGTTGGTGTGGTATTGGGCTGGTCAACCTATGAGTACAGCCCCAATGCGATCCAGGCAATCTCTGCCGAAAATACATTTCAGTATGTTGCTAATCATGTAAAAGCCGAACATGGTACGAGAAAAATAATTCTACATATAGATTCCAGTGACTTGAAGGTTGTGAATTCCGCCTTGAATGAAGCTGATCAGTTACTGGCAACTTACCGTAAAGCGAATGCACCGATCGAACTGGATATCATTACCAATAAATCAGGTATAAATATATTGAGACCTGGAATGTCGCCGTACATCGACCGTATAAAGGAGTTGATCGATAATAACGAGGCTGTTGCAGTATATGCTTGTGACCGTTCGGTTGCCAAAGCGCTTAAAAAGGAAGGTATGGCGATCGAGTTGATGCCTGGTGTGACAAAAGACAAGTCAGCAAGGGAGCTGATACCTGAGCGTTTGAAGAAGGGCTGGGTTTATATTAAGGCCTAATCTTTGATTGTAGGAGCGGATTTTTTTCATTCCGCGATGCCAGAACGTTACAGGTTTAACCAGATGTTATAGTTGTGATGAAAAACATCGCGGAATGAAAAAAATCCGCTCCTACAGGTTACGTGTCTTTAAATAGAACCGTATCGATCTTCCATTCATCTTCGCTGGCATGAAGCACCAGGCAAGAAGGTCCTCCATGGTTGCGAATTTTTCCTGAAGCACCTGGATTAACTACCCACGGCTCCGCTTCCTGATCGATAATTCTATGGTGCGTGTGTCCGTAGACTATCAGACGTGCATCAGTATGATCTTTTCGAAAATCGTCATGTTCGGGATGGTTGCCCAGGCGGTGGCCGTGTTCGATGACGATGGTGCCGCCGGGTAATTTCAGTTCTGATTCTTTAGGTAGTGCTTTTACTATTTCGGCTTCAGATGTGTCCCAGAAAGCAGGGTAGTCATTGTTGCCTGCAACAGCGATAAGCTCATTTTTTGGTTTTAGCTGTTCTAAGACGTGTGCATTGAAAATGTCACCTGCATGGATGATGTAGTCACACTTGTTTACGACTTCCGCGATCCTGGGGTCAAGATAGCCGTGTGAGTCGGACAGGATGCCGACGGTGACGTGGTTGTTCATGAGAGAGAAGCTGGCAGTTATCAGTTTGCAGCTGGCAGAATGAAGCAGAGTCTAAAGGCTTTTAACTGCCTACTGACGACTGCAAACTGCCAACTATCTTTTAATCGTCGTCTATCGACGCGTTTCGAGCTTCTTCTGTTTTCTGTTCGTGTTTGGAAATCTCTACCTGTTTGCGGTAGTCAAGAATCTCTTTGCGTTCTTCAACACGTTGCTCCCAGGCGCCTTCACGTTCTTTGATGGTCAGTTCACCAAAGAAAACCTGCTTCATCAGTTTAAAACCAAATTTCATCAGAGCGATGTCGTCAGTTTCCAGTTCTGCATATTCTTCATCTGTCAGATCATACATCTTGATGAAAGCATCGCTCATCACAAAACGGCGGAAGCGGTCCACATCATAACTTGCCATGAAGAACATCTGCAGGCTCATGTCTGAAGGTTTACCGATACTTGGTCCGGTAGATTTCTTCTTCAGTATGATCTGGTACCATTCGAGGTTGAGGTCATCGTATTCTTCAACACCCTGTTCTTTGCGGTATTCACCAATGGTCTGAATCTGGTCTTCATCGTGACCTTTGCAGTGATCTTCTTTGATCAACAGGAAGTGACGTTCATCGCTCTCTTCACTGATAGATTTCATCGAGAGCAGGCCAGAAGGGTAGTAGCGACACGCTGTAGGGCGGTCATTATAGACTGAACAACCTTCTTCTTTCATGAATAGACAGGCACCATCATCGTCGGTACGCAGTTTTAAACCGGGAACACCATGCATATCAAGTTCGAATGGAACCGTATGCGCAGCAAGAAACTCGGTGGTGTCCATGCCTA
>JADFWF010000254.1 GCA_015222965.1 Pseudomonadota bacterium
CTGCCCATCAAGCGGATAAAGGCGTCGACCATCTCGTCGACGTAACAGAATGAACGAGACTGCTGACCGTCGCCGTATATCGTTATATCATCACCTTTGAGGGCCTGCACCACGAAATTAGACACTACGCGCCCATCGTTGGCATGCATCTTCGGACCATAAGTGTTAAAGATGCGTGCGATCTTTATATCGAGGTTATGCTGTCTGTAATAATCCAGGAACAGTGTTTCTGCACAACGTTTACCTTCATCGTAGCAGGAGCGGATACCGATCGGATTGACTCTGCCCCAGTATGATTCTACCTGTGGGTGTACTTCCGGGTCGCCATATACTTCACTGGTTGATGCCTGCATTATCTTTGCGCCAGTACGTTTAGCCAGTCCCAGCATGTTGATCGCGCCGTGAACACAGGTTTTGGTCGTCTGTACCGGGTCGTGTTGATAATGAATGGGAGAGGCAGGGCATGCCAGGTTATAGATTTCATCCACTTCTATAAATAGTGGCAGGGTGACATCATGGCGTAATACTTCGAAACGTGGATTGTTCATCAGATGAACGATGTTCTGTTTATTGCCGGTGAAGAAGTTATCGAGACAGATTACTTCATGGCCTTCATTGAGCAGTCTTTCGCTGAGATGAGAGCCAAGGAAGCCGCCGCCGCCTGTAATGAGAATTTTTTTTGAGTCCATAACTATAAACTACCTCTGACTAAACGAATTGGGTTTTATCAAGTTTTAATACTGTGCCTGGCTCTTACCAGGCATGTGTTATTCCGGTTTATTATTTTCTCGCATATAACGAATAGTGTTCCATATTGCGATTAATTTGTCTTTGTACGATTGAGCGGTGTCACTATGTTGCGAAGTAACGTCCTCGCGTGCATTGTTGCTCGCTAGATCGTGGAAAGTACTTTTGCCATTTATCACCTTCAGCTGTAGATAATATTTATCGGACAGTAGGCCGATAATGCGCCCTTCATTCGGGTCGATGGTGAACGCATAGTCGTTATTCTTATGGCGCTCGCCCAGCAGGTCCCTGCCCAGTGTGGTATTGAGATAACTGGTCCGGGTAAGCCCTGCGATGGTCGGCAGTACATCAACTTCGCTGGCTATTGTATCAAAGACCTTCGCCTGTTTGATAATGCTTTTTCCATAAATTACCAGTGGGACACGTAAACCCTGCAGGTTTAGCTGGGTTTCAGATACGGGCGTGTGCTCGCCAGCAGGAGCGTGAATGCCATGATCGCCAAAAAAGATGAAAATGGTGTTATCGAAATAAGGCTCTGTTTTTGCCAGCCTGATAAATTCACCGATACTATGATCCATGAAGCGGAACGAATTCAGTTCCTCCAGTGAGGAAAAACCGTGGTTGTTAACATCGCCAGAAATATCATTTTCTGTCCACAGTTTGAAACCAGCGTTATCTTCCGGGATGGTATAAGGCCGATGATTGCCCGATGTCTGGATGACGGCAAAAAATGGCTGTGTCTCATCTTTTATGATGGCATGTGCTTCACGAAACAGGCTCAGGTCGGAGATGCCCCAGACATCGATAACTTCTGATTGGTAACTGCCTTCTTCATAGAGCTGTAGATCCGGGATGTTGGAAGACAGCATACCGCGAACATTGGCCCAGCTGGCACTGCCGCCAAGAAAATAATATTTTTTATAATCCTTGAATGCATTGATGATGGTGTGCTGGTCAACGATTAAAGGGTTTCGGGAAGATGTTTTATTTAGTTCGATATCAGGAATGCCGGTGATTAACGCCCATACAGAGCGTGCGGTGCCGGTGGTAGGGGTAAAGAAATTTTTAAAGTAGTAACCGTCTTCGGCCAGTTTCCTGATGTGTGGTGTGGAATCAAGCGGGTTTTTAGACAGGCTTGATTTGTATGAGGCAAAGGATTCCAGGATGACGA
>JADFWF010000255.1 GCA_015222965.1 Pseudomonadota bacterium
TGCATCGAAGAAAGAGGGCGTGAAGTCGTGCATGACCTCGAACGATTTTTGAATACTCTGGGGACGATCGCATCGATCTCTCCATTGCTGGGTCTGCTGGGCACAGTTATCGGCATGATCAGTGTATTTGCCGCTATCACGCAGCACGGTGTCGGCGACCCCGGCGCATTAGCAGGCGGAATCTCACAGGCGATGATAACGACTGCCGCTGGTTTAACGGTAGCGATCTTCAGCCTGGTCTTCTACCGCTATTTTCGCCGCAAGGTTGACGGTATCGTTGTGGTGATGGAACGCGAAGCGATCAAAATGGTTGATGTGTTACACAACAATCGCAAGCATCACGTAAAAGAAAAAGCGGGCAAGGCGAAAAAATGAATCTACGTCCGGGCCATAAAGAAGAAACCGTGGAAGTAAATTTAACGCCATTGATCGATGTGGTGTTTTTACTGCTTATCTTTTTTATGGTTACCACTACGTTTGATAAAAATGCAAGATTAAAAGTGTCTTTACCGGAATCTTCAGTAAAAACCACACAGCAGCAAAGTGAGCCTCTGGTATTATCGATCGATGCTAAAGGAAATTACTTTTTAAATGAGCGTCAGTTAGTTAATCAGCAACTGGATACATTGAAACAGGCGTTGAAGAAAGTAATCAGTCAGGATAATAAGGATTTTAAAGATGTTGCCCTGGTGTTAAGGGCCGATGCCAATACACCGCACCAGTCTGTCGTTCGAGCGATGGACGCAGCTTCACAGCTGGGCTTGAGCAAATTGTCGATCGCGACCGTCGAAGGCAATCAGTAAATACTTCTTATGTCTGAAAATAATACTTCAAGTTCTGATGCGGTACACCAGGTGAGCAGCATTCAACTATATCGCCGGTTATTATCTTACGCATTGGTTTACTGGAAAATTTTTATCGTTGCGATAATCGGTATGGTGATCATCGCAGGCGCATCAGCGGCTTTTCCTGCCCTGATGCAGCCGATGATGGACAGCGGTTTTGTGGATCGTGACCCCGAAACCATCAAGTGGATACCGGTTGCACTAATTGCAATCTTTGCAGTTCGGGTGCTCGGTGCGTTTGCGGCTGGTTACGGTATGAGTGTTATCGGTCGTAATGTCATCCGTGAATTACGCAGAGAGATGTTCTCTCGTTTAGTGTCCCTGCCAAAGTCGTTTTATGACAAAGCGACAACCGGCGAGTTGATTTCAAAATTTGCATATGATGTAGAGCAGGTGGCAACCGCGACGACGAATGCGATAACAGTTTTTATTCGTGACACTCTGACGGTGATTGCATTATTTGCCTGGATGTTTTATCTGAGTACAAAACTAGCTCTTGTCTTTATCGTAGTTGCACCTGTTGTTGCCTTTCTGGTCATCTCTGTTTCAAAACGTTTCCGCAAGATCAGTAAAAATATCCAGGTCAGCATGGGAAGTATCTCTCGTATTATCGAAGAAGCCATCAAAGGACAACTGGTGGTGAAGATATTTGGCGGAAGTGTCTATGAGGTGGGACAGTTCGCCATCGTCAACGATAAAAACAGACGCCAGCATCTACGGATGCAGATGACGCAGGCACTGAGTTCACCCATCGTGCAGTTGCTTATCGCCTGTGCATTAGCGCTTATCATCTACCTTGCTACACACGAGAGCATGAAGGATGAGATCAGTCCCGGAACCTTTGTTTCATTTATCGTAGCGATGTCGATGTTGATGCCTCCCGTCCGTGCATTGACTTCGATCATAAGTGAATTGCAGAGAGGCATCTCAGCAGCAGAAAGTGTATTTATTTTTATAGATCTAAAACAGGAGCATGATGAAGGGACATATCAGACGGATAACGTTGCTGGCCTGCTCGAAATTGATCACGTCAATTTCAGTTATCAGGGTGAGGATTCAGCGGCACTAAGCGATATCGATATGACGATTAGAGCTGGTCAAACAGTGGCATTTGTCGGGCGCTCTGGCAGCGGTAAGTCGACGCTATTGAATTTGATACCGCGACTATACGATATCACTGAAGGCGATCTACGCCTCGATGGGGTAAACATACAGGACTATCGGCTGGATAATTTACGCAGTCACATATCTTATGTCGGACAGGATGTGATCTTATTTAACGATACTATCGAGCACAATATCGCCTATGGTGACATGAAGGCGCGTAGCCACGAGGAAATCGTCGATGCAGCGAAAGCAGCATATGCTTATGATTTTATCAATGAATCCAGCGATGGCTTTCAGACGGTAGTCGGCGAAAGAGGTGTCATGTTATCAGGAGGTCAGCGCCAGAGGATAGCCATCGCCCGTGCACTGTTAAGTGATGCACCGATATTGATTCTCGATGAGGCCACCTCTGCACTGGATACAGAGTCTGAAAGGTACATTCAGGCATCACTCGAAAAGTTGATGCAGGGTCGAACCACACTGATAATCGCACATCGCCTTTCTACTATCGAAAATGCCGATGTGATCGTGGTAATGGACAAAGGGCGTATCGTTGAAAAAGGAACCCACCAGGAGCTGATCGAATTGAATGGTCATTATGCGGCTCTGCACCAGATAAATTTTGAAGAAAGCTGATACCAGGTTGGTCTAGATGAAATCGCTGGCGTTATACTGGTATCGTTCTGATTTTCTGGCGAGTTTGCTTGCCGGATTTTTATTGCCTCTGTCCTGGTTGTATTGTGCTGTCGCTGTTAGCCGACGCAAAGTTTACCAGTTAGGTCTTAAAAAAAGTTATGGCGCAGCGGTACCCGTTGTTGTCATCGGCAATATCGTCGTTGGCGGCAGTGGAAAAACACCTCTGTTGATCTCTATCTGTGAATTTATTAAAAACAACGGTTTTAAACCGGGTGTAGTCAGCCGGGGTTATGGCGGCAAAGTTAAAGGTTTGAAACAGGTTCATGATAGTGATTCTGCAGAGCTGGTTGGTGACGAGCCGCTGATGATCTGCCAGCGAACGGGCGTACCGGTGGTTGTTGGTGCCGATCGGGTAGCTGCTGTGAACTACTTGTTGGAACATAATCAATGTGATGTCGTGTTATCAGATGACGGGTTGCAGCATTATCGTATGCAAAGAAATGTTGAGATTGCGGTTATCGATTCAAGCCGAGGTTTTGGCAATGGTTTCTGTCTGCCTGCAGGACCGCTGCGTGAACGGGTCTCACGCTTAGATGAGGTTGATATCGTCGTTTATAATGACGCTGCCGATGAGAGCAGTGTAGACATGGCAGAAGACTGCTCTTACGTATTAAAGGTCGCAGATGTCTGTCATCTGAACAGCGAGGAAGCTACCCGGTTATCATCTTTTACAGGCAAAAAAGTGCATGCTGTTGCCGGCATTGGTGATCCATCCCGATTTTTCTCGCAACTGTGTGATGACGGCATCGATATCGTCGAACACGCATATCCAGACCATCATGCTTATGCTCAGGCAGACTTTTCTGGCTGGGAAAAGGAATGCATCATAATGACAGAAAAAGATGCCGTTAAATGTCGCCAGCTGTCACTGCCTGATGCCTGGGTGGTAAGTGTCCAGGCGGATATGTCAGATCTTCTGATATCGAAGCTAAGTACAAAAATACTGCCTTTGTTGAAGAAGACCTTTAACTGATGAAGAAGAAGTTATTATCCATCCTGGTATGTCCATCGTGCAAAGGACCGTTGATATATAAATCCCGAAAAAAAATATTGATCTGTGAGAAAGATAAGCTGGCCTATCCTGTTCGCAATGGCATTCCGGTGCTGCTGGAATCTGACGCAATAAAAATTTAACTGTGACACCTTGTATTCTGCGATAATCCAGAACCTTATCTTGCTGTAAAGCCTGATATTACGGCGATTTCATAAAACTGAACTAAAATTACGGTAATATACGCGCACACATTTTTTGCATAGATAATTCGATGAATGAAGATTTTAAAATAATTATTCTGGCCGCATTTGACCAGGATGCTTTTCCCAACAAAGCGATGGCTGATATTCATGGTAAACCCATGATCCAGCATGTGTATGAGAGTGCTAAAGGCTCTGGTGCCTCTGAAATCGTCATCGCTACCGACAGCGCACGCGTCGGTATGGTCGCCGAGGATTTTGGTGCCACAGTCTGCATGATCGTCGATGATAATTTAACCGGTTTAAGCCGGCTGGCTGAAGTTGCAGATAAGATGAGATGGGGTGATGATACCATCGTTGTTAACTTTCCTGGCGACGCACCGCTGACGCCAAGTTCGATTATCCAGCAGGTTGCAGATAATCTTGAATTACACAAAGAGGCTGATTGTGCCGCGCTGTATTCGATGGTTGCATTAGACGTCGCTGAAAAAGAATCAACGATAAACCTGATCGTCGACAATAATGAATACGTGATATACATGAGTCGTCGCCCGATACCCAACCAGGTGTCTGATACTTATACTGTTTCAGAATACCGCTGTTATATTGAAATTAATGCATATCGAGCGGGTTTGTTGCGCATCTATAGAAACCTTCCCGAAAGCGAGCTTGACTGGGCAGAAAATATCCAGGAATTAAAATTGCTATACAACGGTATGAAGATACACGCGGCTGAAGCAAATAGTTTGATCGGTCAACGGGCTTCTACTATAGAAGATATCGAAAAGATAAAAATGCAGATTGCACCTAATAGGTAAAGTCAAAAATTTTCACCACAGAGGCACAGAGGACACAGAGAAAAGCTTGTAAGTTTTTGCAGGGAGGGCATGCCCACCATTGCAGAAGATCAATAGACTGTATTGTGTCGGGCAATGCCCGACCTACAACCTAACAAAATACGAATAATAAAACGCATTTCTCTGTGTCCTCTGTGCCTCTGTGGTAAACCGCTTTTAAAGATCAATTAACAGGTTACTCTTGAAACAATCCAATCACTTTTTTGCTACATGTTCTAAAGGCGTTGAAGACCTTGTCCAGAAAGAACTGGAACAGTTAGATATAACCGACACAAAAATTCATACAGGCGGGGTCGCCTTCAGTGGTGAGGTGGCAGATGCGTATAAAGTGTGCCTCTGGTCGCGTGTTGCCAGCCGTATCCTGCTGCAGTTAAAAGAATTTACTATCGAATCGGATGATGACTTATACAGCGCAATAATCAGTATCGACTGGTCAGAACACTTTTCAGAAGATAACACACTGGCAATTGATTGCTTTAGCTCTCATTCCATCGTCAACAACAGTCATTTTGCAACCTTACGCGTCAAAGATGCCATCGTTGATCAGTTTGTGCAAAATACTGAACAGCGGCCTTCTATAGACCGGGAGAGTCCGGATATACGCATCAATGTTTATCTGAGTGATAAGCAATGCCTTGTCTATCTTGACCTGTCAGGTGATGCATTACACAAGCGTGGATATCGACAGTCAGCGGGTAGCGCGCCTTTGCGTGAGACATTGGCGGCGTCGATGTTATATCGTGCAAAGTGGAATAACTTCTATGAGCAGGCATTGCCGTTTTATGACCCGATGTGTGGCAGCGGTACTCTGCTAATCGAAGCGGCCATGATGGCAGCGAATATTGCGCCTGGTCTATTACGCAAGAAATTTGGTTTTTTTAACTGGAAACCTTTTGCCCAGGATAAAGCAGAGTCGGACAGATGGCATGCTGCCTTGCAGGACGCTGAAGAAAAGAAACAGACAGGTCTGGCAGCTGCACCTGTAATAAGCGGCAGTGATAATAGTGAACAGCTCGTCGGTATTGCCCGTACAAATATAAAAGCCGCAGGTCTGGAATCTGTCATCAAAGTCTTCTTGCAGGATGCAAGCAAAGATATAACGCCTTACACAGAAAAACAGGGTTTGATCGTAACCAATCCGCCTTATGGTAAACGTATCGGTCAGGTTCAGTTGCTGCGTACGCTATATCACCGTTTTGGTCTACAACTAAAGAAAAATTTCGATGGTTGGACGGCTGTTATCATCACTTCGGAGCAGGAGCTTGCAAAAAGTATCGGTCTGCGAGCCTTTCGTAAAAACACCTTATTTAATGGTGCATTAAAATCTGTTCTCTACCAGTATAAGATCGATTCGCGCCGACCGGGTCGAGCAGATGATGCTGCTACAGAAATTGAGGGAGATGATAAAGCGGATGGTAAAGAAAGCGATGTAAAGGCAGCGGCGCATTCACCTGGCCAGCAGACGTCAGAACATGCTTTGATGTTCGCAAATCGTTTGAAGAAAAATTATAAACATTTAAAAAAGTGGGCGAGAAAGAACAACGTCAGCTGTTACCGGGTCTATGATGCCGATATACCGCAATATGCCGTTGCCATCGATAAGTATGAACATTGGGTTCATGTACAGGAGTACCAGGCACCTAAGACGATCGATAAGCAAAAAGCATTTTTACGAATAAATGATGTTATCGATGTCGTCGCAGATATCCTTGAAACAAAACAGCAAAACGTTGTTTTGAAAGTACGAAAAAAGCAGGAAGGGTCTTCACAATATCAGAAGCAGGACAAAAAAGAGTATACGACCACAGTAACAGAGAATGGATTAAAGTTTATTATCAATATGTATGATTATATTGATACGGGTCTATTTCTCGATCACCGTGCTACTCGCTCACTGGTCAAAAAGCTGGCAAAAGATCGCAGTTTTCTAAACCTGTTTGCTTATACCGGTAGCGTCACTGTTTATGCAGCTGCTGGTGGTGCTGCATCGACAACCACTGTGGATATGTCCAATACCTATCTGAATTGGGCGCAGGAGAATATGGAGTTAAATGGTTACACCGGAAATGTTTATACGGAAAGCCGCCATAAATTCATTCGCGAAGATTGTTTGAAATGGCTGAAACAGGCAATTGATGAAAACCAGAAGTATCAGTTAATTTTTGTTGATCCTCCGACATTTTCCAATTCTAAAAAAATGGATACATCGCTGGATATCAATCGTGATCATGCCGCGCTCCTGAGTGGCTGCCTTGCATTACTAGAAGATGATGGGCAGATAATATTTTCAACAAACGCTAAAAGTTTCAAATTTGATGAAAGCCTAAGAGACGATTGTTTTATAAAAGAGATTACAGCGCAAACAACGACGGAAGATTTCAGAAGAAAACCACTGCATCGTTGCTGGTGTTTGACGAAGCAGGAAGCGGCTTTAGAAAAGTGTCGTTAGTCGTTTGTCATTGAGACAAATGACTAACGACCTTTTTTATCAAGCACTGACAGCTGTTAATTCAGGCCTGTTGCTGGCAGTAAGTAAGGTGTTAATGAATTGATCTTCAAGATCAATGCGTGTGGCCAGCTCTTCACCTAGTTTGGAGAGATAGTTCGGCAGCTGGTCGATTGCATTGCTTTCAATATTAGAGGTGTCGTCATATAAGTCATTAAACGCGATGGCAACTTGAGTGGTATCGTTTATGCGTGGCAATATTTTTTCTGCAAGGGTAGAGATTTCATCACGACGTTCGTTGCCGTCTTCGATGCGACGATAAATTTCAAAATGTCCGGTAGCCATGTAGTCAACGAGATCCTGGCAGAATTCTTCAAGAAGTTCGATAGTGCTGCTCAAGTCAGTATCAGGCTCTTCGGTGTATTTGGCGAGGTTGTAATACTGTGAAAGTACGGAATTGCGTTCTTCGATCAGTTGTTTTATTTCTTTTCGAGTGCGAGCGCGTCGTTCATTAGGTGCTGCTTGTGTCGTGCCTGAAGACATGGTTATTCCCCTTAAGTTGAAGTTTTACAACTTGCGATTATTGTTATTGTTTTACGACATTGTACTAAAACAAAAAACCGGTGGCAAATGGCAATATAAAATTAATTTTTGACTGTGTTCAAGTTGAGATGGCTAAATATATAGTGTCTAGAATGGCGCGCCAAAAATGAGACGGTATACCTCTACATTATTACCAAATCGTACGCCGAGGCCCAGTTGTGGCTTTTCAAAGAACAAAAAATCCGGGATGTTGCTAAGAGTGATGCCAACCTCATGCTCTACACCGACGCTTATCGGGTTATCGGTCTGTTCAAAAAATACGAGATTATTCGGGTAATAAAAGTTGATGTAATATAGATTACTATACAGCTGTTCACCGCCGAAAGAATAGTCGCTGGTAACGCGATAATTTAATCCGGTTTCTATGAGGGAATAGTCAGCGTCATTTGGGGAATCTTTACTCTTTTCACGTGCGTATAAAAAGCGATTTCCCAGTGTGAACATGGCCTTGTCAAAATGGACGTTATAATAACTTTTGATGCCGGCACCTATGATGAGAACATTAGAGGCGTTGTCAAGTTCGCGGGCAAAGCCATAGTCTGCAAATGGTATGAGCGTCCAGTTAGGTGTTACCGGATGCTGAAACTCCAGGCCGGGCAGGAAAGTGACGGTTCCAACATCGTTTAGTTCTGGTAATTCTTCAATCTTTAGACTGTCAAAATTTATGAAGCCGAGGGTTATGGGGAGTTTTAACAGCCAGCCAGATTCGGTATCGGTTTTTTCTTTGATGATGTGTTCAAAAGGCATCTGTAGAACAAAAACATTTTGCCCGGAGGTCGTGTAAAAACCGGTTCCCAGGTAACTGGCAAAAGCAAAGCTGGTAAGACCGAATGCACCGTCACTGCCGTCGGCCGCATGAGTATTGTTCGCGATAAAACAAAACAGCATGATGAAGATGGGTGTAGCGAGTTTGCTCGTCTGTAATTTCCTTAGAAACACTGTGATTGAGGATGTTTATAGTGGATTGGTGTTGATATAGTTTAACATAGTGGTTCATGAGAGCATCTGTAAAACAATGATATGAATAAGCCTTACTCTGAATCGTGTGATCAAAATAAAGATGCAATACTTTCTGTTATTTCAGCTGTTCTTTCATCCTTGTCAAGTGTTCTGGAAATAGGCAGTGGTACAGGTCAGCATGCGGTCTATTTTGCAGAGAAAATACCGAGCCTGAAATGGTATACCAGTGACTGCAAACCATACCTTGAAGGTATAAATATGTGGCTCTCAGATGCCAGTCTATCAAACGTGCAGATGCCATTCGAGCTGGATGTTTCTTCTTCAGAATGGCCCGATCTGGATGTGGACGCAATATTCACTGCAAACTCAATCCATATAATGAGTCAGCAAGATATGGTTAATTTTATGGCAGGTGCCGGTCATCTTTTAGGTGAGCAAGGCCATCTGTTGATATATGGTCCCTTCAATTATAAAGGGACTTATACCAGTAAGAGTAATGAAAGTTTTGATCAATGGCTAAAACAGAGAAACCCTTCAAGTGGTATCAAACATTTTGAAGAGATAGTAGCGCTGGCTGAAAAAAAAGGCATGCAACTGGTCACGGATTATGAAATGCCAGCGAATAATCGCATATTGCACTTCGTCAAAATTTAAGCAGGCATAAAAAGACAGCTGTTGAGCCTTAAGAGAAGTTGGCAGTTTGCAGTTGGCAGTCATCAGTTAAAAACAAAATGACTAAAAACCTGAGTTCACAGCGGCGCAGACGATGGTTTTTCTTTTACTGCCAACTGATGACTGCAAACTGCCAACTTCTCTTCCTGGCCGATTAGCGCCATTTCAACAGGGTTCCCTGCCAAACGATTGGCGAACAATGTCAATTCATTTCCCTCTGTACATCTTAATATTCATTCTAAGGATTATTAGGAGGCCGTTATGGCTAAAAAATACAGACCCAAATTAAAATTGTGTGACTGCGGTTGCGGAAAATACCCACGTGGTGCGGATTATATGCCTGGGCATGACGTACGTATCTACAGCGCTCTTGTTGGTCATGTTGGCAGCTTACGAAACCTGAGAGAGGTTGTTGAGCTTTATACCGGTAAACCGGTAACCATGAATTACGACTGATATTGATGCCATGTTTGATATGGCTCAACTAACTATCTATCTGGCAGTTCAAGTCAATCGATTGGCAGTTAATGTCAAGTTCTGTGGTTTCATATAAATAGAATTAAAAAAATGTTAAGACGTCGAAGAAAAACTGATATTGAACCGGAAGTGGTTTATCTTGAAGCAGGGGATATGACAGAAAGTAATTTGAGAAACTTTCTGTTGAGGATATCTACTGCCAGCGCTTTGAAAGATTATCTCAGGTTTGCCATCTATTGCATGCTGCTGACCGTGCCATTGTATGCGATCACCATGAGTGTGTTGAAAAATGACTGGATAATGGTGTTTGTCGATGCTCTGATTATTCCGGTGGGTTTCGTGCATGGACTGCTGTTGCTGACAGGTTACGCCAGTTAGTATCAAAGATTGAATTTTTGTCTACTCATCTTTCTTTTGAAAAGACAGGTAGATGGCGCCAGCGGGCGGTGCGCCATCATAGGATAAACACCCGCAGTCGAGGCCATGAATCCCTTGAGGTGTTGTATTTCCTCACATGGTGACTCGGCACTTATTTGGTGGTACGTGTTAGAGGGCAAGCCTATGGTTTGCCCTCTTTTTTATGTCCGTTCTGGCAGGCAGTGTTGGCAATGAGCGCCTGTTTCTAAGCCTTTGCCGACCTTAAAGATAAATATTTATTCTCGCAGAGGCGCAAAGCTCGCAGAGAAATAAATGAATATTTTTTTGCTGTCATCCTGAGCGAAGCCGAAGGATCTTGCTGCTGATGCAGCCTCCAAACATGTAAGATCCTTCGGCTTCGCTCAGGATGACAGTTAATTAGAATCGTTTTTCTCTGCGAGCTTTGCGCCTCTGCGAGAGAAACTGTTTTTATTCGTAGTCTGCTCCTGGCCGTAAGCAGTCAAAGGCACCTGTTTGGTTATTTTTTTCTTTTGAGTACGGCATTATCAAAATTAATATTCTGCCAGCCGTATTTTTTAAACATCCGAATATTCGCATGGTCAGAACTTTCTGGATTTTTTAACACATCTTCTCGATAGTATCGTCCGAAGCAGTTTAATGTCTGTTCCTTATTAAGTTTGTGCAGTTGCGCAAAAGAAAATATTTTACATGAGCCTTCATTCTCACCTGCAGCATTAGTGATTTTTTCGTCGTCTGCGCCATTAACAAAATGTGAAGGTGTGTAATGGTAATTTTGCCCGATAATGCTGATCACGTCATCGAATTCGATTGTTTCAGGTGTGTTTGTTATCTGTTTTAGAAATTCATCCAGCTTGTTCATGATGTGAGATACTTGCTTTTTTAAGAGGCTGAAATGATACCAGTATTTTCATGACGAATAATCACCTGCGTCATATATTTATAATATTTATTATTATCTCGCTTTCAGGATGTGCGCAATACAGCCGTGATATGTTGTGGGAGAATAAAATAAAACCGACGCCATACGATGCGCCAGATCATTTCGTTAGACCAGACCGTTGGAGTGATGAATATGTTACCTATGCGTGGTTAGGATACGCAACCGTTCTCATTAATTTTTATGGTACATGGATCATAACTGATCCAGTACTGCTAGATCGTATCGGGCCGCCGGTGGTCTTCGATAATTTATTCGGTATCAAACGCATAACGCAATTGCCGTTAGCTGACAATGAATTACCTGCAGTAGATATCGTTCTTGTTTCACACCCTCATTTTGACCATCTGGATCTGGCTTCTCTTCGCCTACTCAATGAGTCTGCCAATTATAATTTAGTGGTGCCGGCATTAACAAAGGACTTGATTGGTAAAGAGATAAAAACATCGTTGAGCTCGACTGGTTAGACAGGACTGACAAAACCATCGATATGAAGAACCTGACGATCAGTGCGTTCAGAGCAGAGCAGAGCATTATGGTTATGCCGGCTGGGGTGAGCGTGACATAAAACGAGGCTTTAATGGTTACCTGATAATGTCTAAAAATTCTGCCGTCAATAAAAGAAAAACCATTGCGTTTTTTGGTGACAATTCATATTCACGTTATCGTGATGAAAATGGCGATGTGCTGGATAAACCGCTAACGGTTAACTGGCGTGAAAAATTTGATCCTGCTATTTTAAAAAATGGAATAGACCTGTGTATTATTCCCATCGGCGATTCATATTATTACTGAAACCACATCTTATTACTGGAACCACATCAGCCCGCAGAATGCAGAAAACTTGCGCACGAACTTAACTGTAAAATATTGCTACCGATACATTACTCAACATTTATCCTGACGCCAGTTGATAAGGTTCCGGTAAAACCAAAGCAGCAATTGCTTGAAGTGCTACAAAAAAACAACGATATGATGCTGGTCAAGTGCCTGTCTTTTCATGAAAGCACTAATTTTCCTGATCTTGGTGTGACTTGTAAAGTACCCTGATACGGGTGTGCCCAGATGGTCTATATTAGTGCTTACTTATTGAAATCATTGCAATAATTATCTCTTGTACATCGGCTATTCCTTGACCTGAGTCTTTAGACGTAATAGATTGCTACGTCCATGCTGTTGAATATGGATATCGATAATTGAGAAAAAAACTATTAATCACACTCTATGTGTGTGTCCTGCTTGTACATGGTGCACTCGCAGTTGCTGAAACCGAGCCGAAACAGCTTCATTTTGTGATTACCAAGTTCGAAGTGCTCGGTGATAATCCCTTGTCTGAATCAGAAACTGAGGATGTATTCGAATACTTCCTGGGTGACCATTATGGTCTTGATGGTATTCAGGAAGCCGCATCGGCGTTTGAGAAAAAACTTCGTGACAGCGGCTTTGCCTTTTATCAGGTTAATCTTGCACCGCAGAAACTTGAAGCTGGCGTTATCAAGTTACAGCTTATCCAGTTAAAAGTGGATAAGGTGGAAGTCGAAGGTAATGTTCATTTCGATGCTGAAAATCTGGCCAGAAATATCCCGACACTCAAATCCGGCGAAACCCCGAATACGCGTGTTTTATCACGCGCGATAAATATGGCGGATTCGCAACCGTCTAAATCACTTAAATTACAATTTTCAGAAAATGAGACCGGTGGAGCGATTAACGCCAAGTTAAAAGTTACCGATATCAGAACCCATTTTGCTTTTGTCTCGGTAAACAATACGGGTAATGATGAAACTGGCGAGTTTCGATTGACCGGTGGGTATCAGTTTACCAACCTGTTTAATCGTGACCACAATTTATCGCTAAGTTACACCACATCCCCCAGTGATTTTTCTGCGGTAAAACAGTACGGTGCTTCGTACACTATCCCTTTCTACGAGATCGGTGGGGAGTTCAATATGTTCCTGGCCCGGTCTGATGTCGATTCAGGCGTAGTCAATAACTTTGCGGTGAGTGGTGCGGGTACTATTGCACTGTTACATTACAAACATACTTTTTTACAGAGTGGTGCGTACAAACAGCAGCTGGATTTTGGCCTTGATCATAAGTTGTTTGAAAATGATGTGGATTTTTTTGGCAACCCTGTCTCAGGAACAGGTGACGTGCTGAGTCGCCCGGTCAGTATTGCTTACATCGGTTTCTGGCAAGGCGCTGGAAAGAGCGTCAGTTTTAACCTGGCACCTTATGTAAATATTTCTGGCGGTTCTAAAAACGAAGATGAGGATTATAACAACCTGCGTCCGGGAGCCACCGCAGACTGGACATTGCTCAGGTACGGACTTGGATATGACCAGTTGATCGCAGAGAACTGGTTTTTCCGCCTCAAGCTATTAGGCCAGCAATCAAGTGACCAGCTTATCTCCGGTGAACAGTTTGGTATCGGCGGTATTTATTCAGTTCGCGGTTTTGATGAAAGAACTTTATTGGGCGATAGCGGCGTACAGGCGAATATAGAATTATGGGTGCCTGGTTTTAATTCATACGGCATCCGCCCACTGGTGTTTTTTGATATCGGCCATGTCGAAGTTAACCTTCCGGCTTTCGGTGAAACACCTTCTACTGACATCTCTTCTGTCGGTGCCGGCTTGCGCTGGTCGATTATTAATAAATTAAACGTAGTGCTGGATGTGGCTTATGTCACTGGCGGTGCGGAGGAAACCAATTTATTTGGTTCTACTGAAGCCGTCGAAAAAGGTGATGTAAAGGGCCATGTAGATGTGTTCTATCGGTTTTAGGAGCAATTATGCATGTCGGTCAACAATGTGAAGCTGAAAAATGTGATGCAGTGCACTGTAATCGCTATCGGCTGACATAGTATTAATTGATGATGGATATGATGAATAACAAACAAACATCAAAATATTTACTTTTACTGGTAACGCTGGTCTGGTCGCAGCTGCTGTGTGCCGAAGACGTCGGCCTGGTTCAATATACCCGTGGGGCAGTCACCATGCAGAACATGGACGGCAGCAGTGCTCGCCTGATCGCGAAAAATGAAAAAGTGCAGCGTGGCGAAGTCTTAAAAACAGGGCCGAGAAGTTTTACCATCATAAAACTAAATGACGGCACACGTATGACCATCCGTCCAAACAGCTCTTTCTCCGTTGAGCAATTTAATCCTAAAAAAGATTCTACCGCGACCGCATTGTTACGTTTGTTTCGTGGAGGCATGCGTGCCATTACCGGTTATATAAGTAAGAACAACAGGGATGGATACAAGGTGAAAACAGGTGCGGTTACATTGGGTATCCGTGGTACCGAATTTGATGTGCGTCTGTGTAAGGAAGATTGTGAACAGGAGAACCAGAAATATAAAGAATCATACGATAAATTGATAGATCGAACTGTTGCACGTTCGGTATTTGTGCGCAAAGGGCTGATCGCGAAGTCGATCGATGGTGCAAGCAGAACATTAAAAGCCGGCTCGGCAATCTTTGAAGGTGATACTCTGATAACCAAAGCAAATGCTTACGCCATACTCGTGTTCAGAGATAAAAGCCGGGTAAGCCTGCAGGCAAACACTGTGTTCCGTGTTGATGAAATGAAGTTTGATAAAAACAAGGCAAAAGAAAGTACCGCTTTGTTTAGTTTGTTACGCGGTGGTTTGAGAACCATTACGGGATTGATAGGCAAGTTGAACCCGCGAAAATACAGCATGCGAACATCTGTGGCGACTATTGGCATTCGTGGTACCGGGTACGATCTGATGTGCGCGGGTTCATGTGCTGTTGTAGCTGACAATACGATTCCCCCTGTCAATTTACCTGGGGGTGATGGCCTGAGCGCCTATGTCTGGGATGGTGCGATTGATTTTGGTGGTCTGGAATTACGTAAAGGCAGCGCAGCTTTTATAGCCGACAAATCAACAGCGCCAGTTGTGTTACCGACCGTTCCAGATTTCTTTAAAGAGAATAGTGTTCCAAAACCAGACAGTTTTGACGTTGATGAAACCGAGCTGTTCAGCAAGGCCGGCTTCGATGAGAAAGCGGACCCTGGTGTATACATCAGTGTTACCGAAGGCAACGTGGTCGCAGAACTTAGATCAGGTTTAAAAATTGATTTACATGCCGGAGAATCAGCGTTTGCAGATGTTCTCGGCAGACAGGGAAAACAACTGACAAAAATACCCGCGTTCCAGAAGTTTGATGTCTACCCGACACCCGATGTACCAAACCCGGCGGTGATAGATCTTAATGCCAATAACATCGGTGATGAAGATTCTGGTATGACATGTGAGATAAAGTAAGTGCTTATTATGTGACGAACGGCACACTAGTTGCTTGAAACCACGTAACTTGCAGTGATATGGTTTAGAACAGGTTCTGAGATTTAAGGATCTGATAAATGTGACAAAAAGAAATATGGATATAACTAAGAAGCTCAATTCGGTAGCTTGTAGCTTATGCCTCGCTTTTTCAATGATCAGCGGCGGGGTGCAGGCAAACCCCAGCGGTGCAACAGTGGTGCACGGCTCGGCGTCGTTCAGTCAGCCGAATGTCAATACATTAAATATCACCAATAGCCCTGGCGCCATCATTAACTGGCAGCAGTTCGGTATCAATCAGGGTGAGCTAACCCGTTTTATCCAGCAGGGCGCCAATAGCGCGGTACTCAACCGCATCATCGGGCAGGACCCATCTAAAATTCTTGGTCGGCTCAGTTCAAATGGCAAAGTTTACCTGGTCAACCCGAATGGTATCGTGTTTGGTCAGGGCTCAGTGGTTAACACTGCCGGTTTAATCGCTTCGACACTGAACATCTCTAATCAGGATTTCATCAACGGCAATATGCGCTTTGCTGACCTGAAAAATGCGGCCGAAATTTTAAACCAGGGTTTTATATCATCCAGCAATGGCGGAGAAGTGGTCTTTGTTGCGCCTAAAATCACCAATGAAGGTACGATAAGCGTCGAAAACGGTTCTATCGTGCTGGCTGCAGGGCGGAGCGTCACCATTAATTCGCTAAATTACGACAATATCGAATTTGAAGTGCAGGCGCCTGATAATAGCGTGGTAAACATCGGTGACATGATAACTGATGGCGGCTCTATCGGGGTGTTTGCCGGCAGTATCGTCAATAAAGGCAGGGTCAGTGCCAATGCGGTGACGGTTGATGATGCCGGCAATATCGTGTTCGTGGCACAAACTGATACCGTCATCGAAAACGGTACCGTGACTGCGACCAGTGAAACCGGTAAGGGCGGGCATATCGAAATCACCGGTAATCGTGTCGGTCTGTTTGCTGAAAGCACGGTTGATGCATCAGGTGCCACAGGCGGTGGTGAAGTGCTTGTCGGTGGCGATTACCAGGGCAAAAACCCTGACATCAAAAATTCAACGCAGACCATCGTCTCTGAAGACTCATCGATAAAAGCAGATGCGAAACAGACAGGTGAGGGCGGCAAGGTTATCGTCTGGTCAGATGAGAATACTTATTATTCTGGCGATATCTCTGCACAAGGTGGTGCGCAATCGGGTGACGGCGGTTTTGTTGAGGTTTCGGGTAAAAAAGGCCTTGGTTTTGATGGGCAGATTGATACCAGCGCAGCCAATGGCCGTATAGGCAGTATATTACTTGACCCGGACAATCTAACTATTCAGGCAACACCGGGATCTGATGATGGTGCCATTGGTGGTGTTGCACCTAACATTGGTTTCCTCGATGGGCCGGGAACGGATTTCACTATTGGTGTAGATGTAATCAATGCGCTAACAGGCGATATCATACTGCAGGCCGAAATAGATATCACGCTAATGGCGGGGGCAACGCTCAACCTGACTAATCAGGATGTCGGAACCACGGTGACTTTTCAGGCGGGAGGCAACATCACCATTGATGGTGACATTGTAATTGCTGGTGGCGATTTGGTTTTAAGTGCTGCTGACCCGTTTGCCGCTTCGCCGTTGCCAACTGCAACTATCAAAATTAATGGAAAAATAACGACTAACAACGGTAATGTCACGCTAAATACTAATAACTCGACGGATACGATTACTGTCAGCAATGATATCAACACCGGAACTGGCACACTGGATGTCATCTCGCAAAATAATGTGATTTTTAATGGTGGAGCGTTTCGAACTGATACCATCACATCAAGTAATGGCGCGATCATCGAGGTGAATGGTGATATTATATTTGATACGGTAACGCTTGATACTAATTTGCTGGTTCAGAACAACCGCACCTTGAGTATCCTCAACGGGATCGACTTTGGCATTTCGGCACCGACGATCACCTTGGGCGGCACCGGTTTTGGTGCGATACGACTCAGTGGTAATGCCAACAACAGTATCGGTGCGACCGGCACCGGCAGTATCGTCTTAGCGCATGTCAGCA
>JADFWF010000256.1 GCA_015222965.1 Pseudomonadota bacterium
GGTTTGGTGACCAAAATGCACGCCTGCTTCAAGCATCAGACGCATAGATACGTTAGACATAGATATTCTCCAGTTTAGGGTTATGCCTCCATATACCCCATGCAAAAACCAGTTAAGCCTAAATGCGGCTGACCATAAATGGTATAAACTGGCACCCAATTACATGTGACGGTATATGTGCGAATTTAAATAAGATATAGTTAGTCCCCAGATAACAACCCGGGCGATGACTGGCCGAAAATAGCCGCTCATCTGGACAACGATATCGCTCGTTTTCGCTAAGTTTTCTTAGCGCGGGCGCTTTATACCATAACCAGCCCAAATTAACAATAATATTTTATTATCCCGGCAACAGGGATATGATTATAACTGATTGATTTAGAAGAAAAATAAGCATGGCAATTTTAATTAAAGATTCACAGGAAATAGAAAAAATGCGTATCGCCGGACGGCTTGCCGGTGAGGTCCTGCAGATGATCCGTCCACACGTAAAAACCGGCATTACCACCAATGAGCTGGATAAACTGTGCCACGACTATATCGTCGATGTTCAAGACGCTATCCCTGCCCCGCTTAATTATCACGGTTTTCCAAAATCGATCTGCACATCGGTCAACCATCAGATCTGTCACGGCATTCCCAGTGATAAAAAACTAAAGAAAGGCGACATCATCAATATCGATATCACCATCATCAAAAACGGCTATCACGGCGATACCAGCAAGATGTTTTTTGTCGGCGAGCCGCCTGTGCGTGCCAGGCGGGTTAGTCAGATCGCACATGAATGTATGAAGCGGGGTATCGAGCTGGTCAAACCAGGTGCTCATCTGGGTGATATCGGCCATGTTATCCAGCAACATGCAGAAGCCAACCATTTCTCAGTGGTACGTGAATACTGTGGCCACGGCATCGGCGTCGGCTTCCATGAAGACCCGCAGGTACTGCACTACGGTAAAGCCGGTACCGGTATCGAACTGGAACCTGGCATGATATTCACCATCGAACCGATGATCAATGCCGGCAAACGCCACGTTAAGCTACTCAATGATAACTGGACGGTGGTCACCAAAGACCACAGTGCTTCCGCGCAGTGGGAACATACTATCCTGGTGACCGATGCAGGCCATGAGGTTTTAACACAGTGCGAAGGCGAGGAAATCTGATGAATAGCCTTAGTGAGAAACCTACAGAAGACAGCATCAGCAACCTGATCAACTTTGCCGTATTAAAGAAACAACTGGAAAATTGTGCGCCTGATTCTGCAGCTGAGCACATCACCTTATTAAAAGACGCCGTTTTGACGGTTGATAATGGCTTAAAGGAAATCTACCAGAACGGCTGCGATGTAAATACTGTGGTTTATGGCCGCTCCAATCTAATCGACCAGTTGATCAACGTCATCTATACATTCATGTTTAAAGAGGTCGATCAGGAAATCGCTCTCATCGCCGTGGGCGGTTATGGCCGCGGTGAGCTGCATCCAAAATCAGATATCGATCTGATGATCCTGTTACAGGAAGAAGAGAACCAACAGACAAAAGACCTGCTGGAAAAATTTCTGATGCTGCTATGGGATATTCGTCTCGAGATCGGCCACAGCGTACGCACCGTTGAAGAATGCATCGAAGAATCAATAAAAGATATCACCGTAGCGACCAACATCATGGAGGCACGACTACTCGCCGGCAGTGAAAAACTTTTCACCGAGATGAAAGAAGAAACCAGCGCTGATCACATCTGGGATTCAAAATCATTTTTTCAGAAAAAACTCGAAGAGCAGATCCAGCGCAGCGGAAAATTTAACGATACTGCGTATAACCTTGAACCAAATATAAAAGAAAGCCGGGGTGGCCTGCGTGATATACAGATGATCGCCTGGGTCGCAAAAAGACATTTCAATGCAAACAGTCTGCGCGACCTGGTAAAAGAAAATTTTCTGCTAGAAGATGAATTAAACAGCTTGCTCGAAGGCCAGCACCTGCTCTGGCGCATCCGCTGCAGCCTGCACTATCTTGCCGGACGGCGCGAGGATCGTCTGCTGTTTGATTATCAGCGCGATCTTGCTGAGGAATTTGGCTTTGAAGATAAAGAAGAAAATTCAAAGAACGAAGCCATCGAACAGTTCATGCAGCAATACTATCGCACTGTTATCGAGCTGGAACGTTTGAACGAGATGCTGTTACAGCATTTCAGAGAGGCGATCATCTATGCTGATGTCGACACCGAAGCTGAATTGATCAATGACAGCTTTCAGATCAGAAACGGTTACATCGAAACAACCAGTGAAGATATATTCAAAGACAACCCATGCGCCATACTGGAGATGTTTTTGATCCTGCAGGAATACCCTGAGATACAAGGTGTCCGCGCTGGAACCATCCGCCAGATAAGAAAATACAAATCACTGATCGATGACAAGGTCAGACAGTCAACACGAGCGCAGCATCTGTTCATGAAGATAATAACCGGCTCACGCGGTGTCACCCATGAATTACGGCGCATGAACCGTTACGGCATCCTCGCGGCATACATCCCTGCGTTTGATTCGATCGTAGGACGTATGCAATACGACCTGTTCCATGCCTACACTGTCGATCAGCACACACTGTTTGTTATCAGAAATATGCGGCGCCTGTCAGTGCCTGATTATTGCCACGAGTTCCCTTTGGCCAGTGGTGTTTTTCAGCATCTGCCTAATCCTGGATTATTGTACCTGTCCGGTTTGTTTCACGATATCGCCAAAGGCCGTCACGGTGATCATTCAGAACTTGGTGCAGTAGACGCTAAAGAATTTTGTGAGATGCACGGACTTCCAGAAGACGACGGCGAACTCGTCAGCTGGCTGGTAAGAAGTCATCTGATCATGTCGATGACAGCCCAGCGAAAAGATATCAGCGACCCTGATGTGGTCAGGGCCTTTGCCGAACTGGTAACCTCAGTGGAGCGGCTTGATTACCTTTACCTGCTCACCATCTCAGACATACGTGCCACCAACCCGAAAACATGGAACGACTGGAAAGATAAATTACTCGGTGAGTTATACAACAAAACAGCCTCCCTGCTAAACAAAGGGCTGAACCAGCAAAGTGATAAAGAAAGCAATATATCTGAAATCCAGACTGCCAGTCTACGCAAGCTGGAACTGCAGGGCATCGATTCACATCAGGCAAATAAGCTATGGGAAACGTTTAATGCAGAATACTTTCAAAGCCATACTTACGGTCAGGTGACCTGGCACACATCACTTATTATTGATGCCATACAGAAAGGATCACTCGATAAACCGCTGATACAAAGCCGGGTGCACGAATCCAGTAATAGTATCCAGCTAATGATCTACATGAAAGATCGCGACCGTATCTTCTATGACGTCGTTACCGTGCTGAACAAGGACGATGTCGATATCGTCAATGCACAGCTGCTGAACACGACTGATGGTTATGCTCTGCAGACTTTTCGACTAGCGCCGGTCAATACAAATAATGAAGAGATGTCATTCGTGGCAGATCAGCTCATCCACAGCCTCGAAGAAAGACTGGCCAGCAGCGCAGATGCAACACAATCACCACTGACGGTTAACAGTAAACACAAGTATTTTTCATCACCCACCGTTATCAGTTTTAAAAAGGTAAATGATGACACCGCCACGCTGCTAAAAATTGAAACTATTGATCGTATTGGAGTTCTGACCAACATCGCAAAAGCTTTCATTGACTGCAAGTTTAAAATACTCAGCGCAAGGATCGCCACTGCTGGTGAAAAAGCGATTGACTACTTTGTCATCAGCACAGAACAGGATGAGACTCTATCGATAGAGCAACAAAACAACCTAAAACAAATATTAAAAGAACTGCTTTAAGCAGAAGCTCAACAAGGATAAAAATGACCGCAACATTAGACCTGGCAAAACAGCTTATCAGTATTCCATCTGTCACCCCCGAAGATCTTGGCTGCCAGAAGATCATTGCTGAAAGATTAGAAAAGATCGGTTTTAAAATTGAAAACCTGCGATTTGGCGAGGTCGATAATCTCTGGGCAAGATACGGCACACAGTCGCCACTGTTTGTTTTTGCCGGCCATACCGATGTTGTGCCAACCGGTCCTGTCGAACAATGGCGCAATGACCCGTTCACACCGACGATCTCTGATGACGTGATGACTGCACGTGGTACAGCCGATATGAAAAGCAGTATCGCTGCGATGGTCTGTGCCTGCGAAAATTTTTTCGCTGACAACAATGAGAGCAAAGGTTCGATTGCATTTTTGATTACCAGTGACGAAGAAGGCCCCGCTGTAGACGGTACTGTAAAAGTTGTTGAGCACCTATCAAACAATAATGAAAAAATTGACTGGTGCCTGGTCGGTGAGCCATCGAGCACCGAGAGACTCGGCGATGTTATAAAAAACGGAAGACGCGGCTCCATCTCTGGTGACCTGACAGTTCATGGCATACAGGGCCATATCGCTTACCCTCACCTGGCAAAAAATCCTATCCATCTATTTGCCGGCGCACTGCAGGATCTATGTGATGAAGTCTGGGACAACGGTAACGATCATTTCCCGCCGACCAGCTTCCAGATATCAAATATCAATGGTGGTACCGGTGCCAGCAATGTCATCCCGGGCGATTTAAACGTACAGTTTAATCTGCGCTTCTCCACCGAGATCACCGACCAGCAGATCCAGCAACGTATAGAATCCATCCTTGATAAACGCGGACTTGAATATACTTTGAACTGGTCGCTGTCTGGCCAGCCTTTTTTGACAGCCGACGGTAAATTAGTCGACGCGGCAAAACAGGCCATCAGATCCGTGTGCGGCATCGACACCGAACTTTCGACTGCTGGCGGCACATCCGATGGACGTTTCATCGCACCGACCGGCGCTCAGGTCGTGGAACTTGGTCCGGTCAACGAAAGCATTCATAAGATCGATGAAAATATCAACATCAACGACCTCGAACAGCTGACTGAAGTTTATCTCGATTTACTAAAAAGATTGCTGGTTTAAGACTATTATAGGGTTGATGATGTAATACATTTACGGGGGTATGAAATGAGTGATCTAGATAAACGAATTTCTGACGCTTTAGACGATGGTGCCAAATACCTGGTGATGGGAGAGATCGCCGCAAACACAGGCCTGCTCGTAAGTCCCGCGCCTCTCGAAGATACTGATTACGATATCATCGCAAACAACATCGATCTGTCCAAAGGCTGCATGGTTAAAGTAGTCCATAGTCGCGATAAATTTGAAGGCGATATCAAAGGCTCGGATTATGATTTCCTGGTATTCGTCTATGCACCCAGCATAATTGAAAACGGCATCATTAGACCAAAGTACGGAAGAGAGACTGACGAACACGCCGGCACGGATAAAAAACGCGGTATATATATCTTCCCAAAAGACGTTATTCGATCAGCCATCGAAGGAAAATCAGGAGCAAGCTTCGATCCGAAAGAACTAAAAACAAATGGCACGGTTGATAAAGAAAAATATAAAGAATACCGTAATGCATTCCACCTTATTACCGAACTAGTACCAAACAGCCCGCCTGACTTTAATCCTTGAATGGTTAAGACGCTTTACTAACAAGTGCTGATTGAACTACACTCACTACATATAACAAAAACAATAATAGAAGAGAAAACACATGAACTCAGAAAAAGTCTTATTTAGCTTTTTCATGATCCTCGCGCTGACACTAAACTTCGGTTTTTTTATCGGCGAAATGGATGATCCCGCACATCACAATGTCTATGAGCTGTTTGCTGTAATCATCGTCAACCTGATCGCAACTATACTGAAATTTGGTGACCGTTCACGGCTCGGACCAATGCTGCTAGCAACCAGTCTGGTTGCCCTGGTGCAGTTGATCTCAGCAGCACTGGTATGGACATTTGTAGTACACATACAGGAAATAGAACTGACAGCAAACGCCACAGTTCTCATCGTATCGCTCAGTGGTGGTGCCGTACTTGCCAATATTATTTCGGTCATCCTGCTGATGATTGAAACCACTATGCTGCGCCGTTAATCCCTGAAGCAAATCAGATGATGAATAACGAGGAGCCCGAAAAACAGGAGACCTCCGAGGAAGCCATCAACCCGGTGATATCGATGATTATGTCACGCATGCGTGTACCCTTGATCATCCTCATCGTAATCTATGCCATTTCCATGATGGGATTGATCCTGATACCGGGTATCGATGACCAGGGCAATCCATGGCACATGAGTATATTTCACGCGTTTTATTACGTAAGCTTCACTGCCACCACCATCGGTTTTGGTGAGATACCTTACGCATTAAATGATGCGCAACGCCTATGGGTCATCTGCACCATCTACATGACGGTAATCTCCTGGTTATATGCCATCGGTAATATCCTTGGCCTGGTACAGGACCCCGTCTTCAAGAAAGCACGCAATGAAAACAAATTTAAAAACCAGGCCAGTAAAATACATGAACCCTTCTATCTTGTCTGTGGACTGGGTGAAACAGGATATGAAGTCGTTAAGGCCCTCACCAATGAACACTACCGTGTCGTCGTCATCGAAGAAGACCAGGAAAGTCTACTGGAGAATAACATCTATGACCTGCAGGAATTCGTGCCCTGCCTGATAGCCGATGCCTCTGCACCCAAAAACCTTGAACTGGCCGGGATCAGCAGGAGTAACTGCAATGGTGTGATCGGTGCTACCGCATCCGATGAAACCAATCTCAAGATCGCTATCAGCAGCAAACTGCTGCATCCCGAAGGCAAAGTCGTCTGTCGTTCTGACCTGCTGTCTTATGAGGAAAATATGCGGTCGTTCAACACTGATTACGTGGTCAACCCCTACAATACCTTCGCAGATATCTTCTCCATGCTGCTACACACTCCATCGCTACACCTGATCTTCGACTGGTTAACCGGGGCACCTGACTCACAGATTACAGATGAACCGTTACAACTCGATTACGGCCGCTGGATCCTCTGCAGCTACGGACGCTTCGGAAAGGCGCTATATCAAAAATTTCTTGAACACGATGTAGAAGTAACAGTACTTGAATCTAATGAAGAGGTACACGAAGGGTTCGTACGAAGTAATATCGATCAGTCACAGGACATTGTTATTGGCACCGGAATCGATGAGAAATCGTTGAAAAAAGCCGGCATCGATACCGCTGTCGGCATCATCGCCGGTGGCGATGATGATTCCAATAACCTCTCGACCATCATGACTGCGCGCCAGTTGAACCCGGATATATTTGTCGTAGCACGGCAAAACCTACGGGGCAATTCCGAACTCTTCAATAAAGTTAAAGCAGACCTTGTCATGCAGCCTAGAGAGATCACTGCACGCATGATCCGTGTTTTGTTTCTAAATCCGATGTTATGTGATTTCCTGAAAATCGCTAATAAACAGGATGATGTGTGGAGCAACGTCGTCGTCAGTCGACTCAGCGCTGTCATCGGTGAATCTAAACCGCATATCTGGACGATCGTGATAGGGCCAAAAGAGACCCCCGCTGTTTTCAAAGCTATCGCCTTCGGTCGTACAATAACCTTAGACTCATTAACGATGGACCCATTATCAAGTACCAGCAAACTCGAGTGCGTAGCCCTGCTCTTCGCCAGAAATGGTGACTACCAGATAATGCCAGATGATGAGACCGAGCTTAAAGATGGTGACCGTATCCTGTTTAGCGGCATGCGTGAAGCCATGAACAGCATGAACTGGACATTAAACGTCATGGCCAGCCTCAACTATGTAATGAATTACGAAAATGAGCCAGAATCATATCTGCTTAAAGCATTGATGCGTAAACGATTCAAAGGTCATGAACGGAGAGGTGCCAACCGTTAGTTAACTCATCAGCTCAACACGACAATCATCGCACTCACTGTTATAATTTGCCGCAAAATATAAAACCCAGCAACTGTCTCGATAGCTCAGCTGGATAGAGCGGCCCCCTCCTAAGGGGCAGGTCGGGGGTTCGACTCCCTCTCGGGACACCATTAACCAAACGAGAACTACTATGTCTACAGTCACACTAGAAACCAGCCACGGCAATATCGTAATCGAACTTGATGCAGAAAAAGCACCGGCAACAGTTAAAAATTTCTTAAGTTACGTCAACGATGGTTTTTTTGACGGTACTATTTTCCACCGCGTGATTCCAAACTTCATGATCCAGGGCGGTGGCTTCATGCCAGGCATGGTGCAGAAACGTGTTGAAGACCCGATTCAAAATGAAGCCGACAACGGCCTGGCAAATGACCGCGGCACTGTCGCGATGGCGAGAACCAATGACCCGCATTCAGCAACTGCACAATTTTTTATCAACCATAACGACAACAGCTTTTTAAATCATACCGCACCTTCAGGCGCTGGCTGGGGCTACTGTGTTTTTGGAAAAGTTACTGATGGTATGGATGCTGTAGACGCCATAGCAGCTGTCAGCACAGGAAACGATAGTGGGCATGCAGATGTGCCTGTAGAGACAGTTACTATCAACAAAGCCACTGCATCATAATTAAGATCCTCTGATTAATATGAAAGACCTGGTATTTATTTCTGACTTGCACCTCGCACCAGAGCGCCCGCAGATCATCGAATTATTTTTGCGTTTTGCAGATGAGGTTGCTGCTGAGGCAGATGCGCTTTATATCCTGGGGGATTTTCTTGAATACTGGCTGGGTGATGATGACCCCTCACCTGCACTAACACCCGTATTTGAGAAATTAATAGAGTTGTCTGAAAAGCACGATACCCAGGTTTTTTTCATGCATGGGAATCGTGACTTCCTGATCGGCAATAAACTTGCTGAACGTTGCCATTTCACATTGATAAACGATGACTCGATAACGATCAGCATGCAAGACCAGGACGTTCTGTTAATGCATGGTGACACGCTATGCACTGATGACGTTGAATACCAGAAGTTTCGCCAGATGGTCAGATCTGAGCAATGGAAACAGGACATCTTAAGCAGAAGTCTCGAAGAGCGCATCGCTATCGCGAAGAA
>JADFWF010000257.1 GCA_015222965.1 Pseudomonadota bacterium
CATTAACAATACACAATACTATGTTTTTCTCTGCGTCTCCGCGCCTCTGCGGTGAAGGCTTTTCAAAGTTTCTAAAGTCAGCTAAGACTCAACTACAGACATTTCATCGAATGTTTGCAGCCAACTCATCAGCCAGTACATCTGGTGAAATACCATGAGCAAATTTAGTAATAAAACGTCCGTCAGGTGCCATCAGATATAAGCTGGCGGTGTGATCCATGGTATACAGTAACGGATCCTGTCCATTTTCGATCTCTTCTTTCTGGTATTTGGCCCTGAACTGGTCGACGACACGTTTAATCATTGGCTCCGAACCAGTAAGGCCCACGATCCTTTTATCAAAATATTTTACGTAATCGTTTAACACCTTTGCTGTGTCTCTTTGCGGGTCTACCGTTATAAAGTATGGAACGATTTTGTCGGCCAGCTTCTTATCAGCCTGGTTTTTATCGGCTTGGCCTTTATCAGCCTGTCCATCAAGACGCTTAAATGCCTGGGTTAATGTCGTTAGACTGGTGGGACATACATCGGGGCAGTTGGTGTAACCAAAAAAGATTACGGCATATTTTCCCTGCATGTCCTGTTCGGTAAAAATTTTACCGTTGTGATCGGTTAAAATAAATCGCCCTCTAAGTCCATCCGGCATGTTGTCCAGTTCTTTAGCTGCAGCTAGCCTTGCTGTGGCCGCATCATCCATATCGGCATTCAAACACTGTTTGATAACATCCGTATTGTATTGCATCATTTTCAGGTATAGATCCGCACCGGCTGAAAAGTTCCTGCCCAGTACATCCAGTTTACCGATGTTGATCTGCTGATCTTTTACTATCAGTTCCAGATTTTCGGCTTGCATACTTTCATCCAGAAACAGGCAGACAGCTTCTTTTTGCTGGATACGGTTTCTTACTTTCAACATATTGGCAGCTGTTTCTGTATCCCACGGTGTCCCGGTTACCCTGTCCAGGATACCCAAAGCGTAAGCCTGTTCAAAATATTGCAGGGTATCAAAATACGATATGCCTATGCCAGCCTTGAGGCCGCGATAGCCATATTCGTACTCTTTATCGATGCGACGAAGCGGCACCAGCATCTCCCGGCGGTTACGTGCATAAATATGTGATCTTGCGGGATCTATCTGTATGAGTAATTCCGTTAGTTCATCCACCAGTATGATGACATTACGATCATCCATCCAGAAAAATGGGTCGCGCAATGATGGATCTGATCGTGATGGGAGAATTTTTAAACGGGAATTTGCCAGCAGTTCAGCAACAGTTGTAGATGAAGGCAGTTGCGCGATTATCGGTTCCAGATTTTTTTCTAATTCAGGACCTACCCAGATAACCAGTTTGGCAGCCTTTAATCGCGCCGTTTCATTTGCTGTTATAGAAAAGTCATACGGTGTTTGTGGATCTTTAATCAATAGTTCCGGCGTACCGACATCCTGCATTAGACCGGTAACGATCGAATGTATCGGTTTTATGCTGACAACGATCTCAGACGGTTCGCTGTTAGCCGACGAAGCCGAACATGCCAGCAGTAATAAAAATGCAACAAGTACTTTCATGAGGCAGTACGTTTATAACCGTACCCATAGTGATCGATTTCTGGGTGATCGAGTTCCGGGATACTCATTTCTTAAATTCAGATTCCAGGGTAATAATCGCTGCATTTACTTCTTGCATAAAATCAACGGCCGACGGGCAACTGGCATTTGTGTTCATGAACGCCATAAAAGAATCATTAGTTTTATTTTCAAACCACTCTCCCAGGGCACGTTGTTTTGGCAGGTTTAATACCAGCGCCTGTTTGATCTGCTGCATCTGGGTCGTATAACTGCATTGCAAAGCAACACCATTCAACCTGCCGAGTTCCGCGATAGAATTTAACTGCGGTTCGGTTGCCGCTCGTGAAGCAAAAACGTTAGACGAAATCGATATTAAAATAATAATAGGTAAAAATATTAATGTTTTGTAATTCATAATTGATAGACACTGTTTATTCATAATCATGTTGAGAACTTTGCACGAAATATACTTACTGTCACGGCAGATCGCTACGCTTAAAAAAGAAATAACCCAGACCTGCACACAGAGTTCCAAAGACCATGGGGTATATGATCGCGTAAGCGATATAACCTGCATGAGAAAAATTATCCAGAATGACATAGGCTGTCGGCCCCAGCAATACCAGTTGCGGATCAAATAACATCATGGTCGCAGTACGAAAGACCTGCATGGGGTTTGCCAGTGCGATAGCGACGGCGGTTTCCGGTGGCAAGTGTTCCTGAATCATGATGCCCAGCAGGATCAGGTCAAGAAATAATAACAATACTAACCAGATTATAAACGCCGCTCCCTGGGCCACATCCGATGACCTGGCCAGCGTTGAAATGAGCATGCCTATGCCGAGAAAACACCAGGCTAAAGCCATCAACAGTCCGGTATAGAAAATAAACAGGTCCCAGGGAATTTCAGAACCTTTCACTACTCCCCAGATAACGGCGCCCAGCATGGCGGCAAATACAGGCAAAAATACGACGATAAAGCGTCCGAAAAATCTGCCCCAAAACCATGCAGCCAGAGACACAGGTAAAGACAACATGTACTCAAAAATCCCGGCTTCCCTGTCCCCTGCTACCGAGCGCACGGTCGTTATCAGTACAAATATCGGTAATATCGCCATGGAGAGCTGGATGTA